>BBFD01000299.1 GCA_001313065.1 Silvimonas sp. JCM 19000 | reverse complement strand
TGGCGGCATTAGAACAAGCCAACGCGGTGCGCATCGGCGTCAGCGCCTTCGATACCGGCAGCGGCAAGCGCTTTGACTGGCGCGCGACGAGCGCTTTGCCTTTTGCAGCACCTTCAAGTTCATGTTGGCCGCCGCAGTATTGGGCGAGCTACAACGTCAACCGCGGCTGTTGCAAGAGCGCTTGCTGTTTACCCGCAAGCAATTGCCGTCGCATTCGCCGATCACCGAAAAACACGTCGCCGACGGCATGAGCGTGGGCGACCTGTGCCAGGCCGCCATCGAATACAGCGATAACGGCGCCGCCAACGCCTTGCTGCGCTTGCTGGGCGGTCCGGCCAAAGTGACGGCGTTTGCGCGTAAAACCGGCAATGCCAGTTTCCGCCTCGACCGCATGGAGCCTGAGTTGAATACCGCTATCCCCGGCGATGTGCGCGATACCGTCACCCCGGCCGCCATGGCACAAAGCCTGCAAACCCTGGTGTTAGGTACGGCGCTGCCCGAGCGCGAACGGGGCCTCCTAACGCAATGCTCCAGGGCAATACCACAGGCGATAAGCGCATTCGTGCCGGCGTGCCCGCGGCTGGCAAGTGGGCGATAAAACCGGCACGGGCGCGTATGGCAGCACCAACGATATCGCGGTGTTGTGGCCCGCCCATGGCGCCGCCCCGATCTGCATCGCCATATATGTCGGCAACAAACACAAAGACGCCGACCCACCCGAAGCGATACTTGCCGACGCCACCCGCATCGCGCTCAAGGCGCTGGCGGCTTGATCAATCTGCCGCAGCGCTTCAGGGTGCCGCTGCGCGGGCCTTGTCGCGCGTGGCGGCCATTTCGGTGGTAATCCATTCGGCAAAGCGCAACAGGCGGCTGTCATCCTGGATGCGGCGCGGCGATAGCACGTAATAAGCCGAGCCGTCCGGCACAAAACCGCAGGGCGCAATCAAGCGGCTGCCCGCCAGTTCTTCTTCCACCATATAGCAAGACGCCAGCGCCGCGCCGATGCCCGCTGCCGCCGCCTGCACGCATAGATAAAAGTGTTCGTAATTGATGCGGCCGGTGGCGCGGATTTCGTGGCCGGTGGCTTTGGCCCAGTTGGCCCAGCTATTGGGTCGCGACAAGGTATGCAGCAACTTGCCCTGCCATGGCCCCGCGCCCGGTGCCAGTTGCGGCACACAAACCGGGCCGACCAGCTCTTCGCCCACGCGCCAGGTATCCCAGGTTTCATCCCACTGAAAATCATTGCGCCGCAAGGCCACGTCCACGCCCGCGCGCACCAGATCGATAGGCCCCCCGGCGGCATATAAATGCACCTGCAATTCCGGGTAAGCCTGCTGAAACCGTGGCAAGCGCGGAATCAACCATTTCATCGCGATCGTGGGCTCGCACGACACCACGATGACATTGCCCGCCTCGTCGGACTGCAGTTTGCCGATGGCGGTAATCAGCTGCGCAAAGGCAGCGGAAGTGGCGGCCTGCAGGGCTAGCCCGGCATCGGTCAGAAACACCGCGCGATTGCGGCGCTGGAATAGCTCCACGCCTAGCGCTTCCTCTAATTGGCGAATCTGGCGGCTCACGGCACCGTGCGTGACGTGCAATTCTTCGGCCGCTTTAACAAAGCTGAGCGTGCGCGCGGCCACATCGAAAATGCGCAAAGTATTCAGCGGGGGCAATCGCATCGGTGATTTTTCCTCACACAAAACCTGCATATTAATCGCTTTTTTTCTTGACGTGAAGCTGTCAATAATGACTTCGCACCCCAGCCAAACGGCTCTGCAAGCCGATTCACAGGACTTGTGCATGCGGCCCTAAGGCGCATACATCAGTGTATTCGGTGAGAACGGCGCACACGTTGCGCTTTAAAAAATTGACTGCGATCTGGAGCAATCCGATGGAACAACTTGTCGTTGAAAATGCGCAAGATCTGTACACGAGAACGCCTGAAACCGAGAGCACCGAGGTCGAGCGGCTCTGCAACCTGGTGGCACGCAAAGACTTTTGCTTTCTGAATGCGCAGAAAACCCGACACCTGCTGGGACTGGACCTTAACCAGGACAGCGCAGCCTGGGCCGAATTTGCCGACAGCTGGAACCGGCTGGAGCAAGATCAGTTCATGCGTGATGGCGGCACCTATCGCTATCGCCGCCACGCCACGTTCAGCGCGCTGCCTTCCGGCCGCCAGGCCTATCTGGAAAAAAACATCAGCCGCACTACCAGAGCCTGGATTACAACAACCTCAACGGCGGCATCGCCCGCGACTTTGCCCCGTTTGAAGACAGCACCGTACACGGCGACGTCATGCAAGCCATCCTCGGCTTGTGCTGCGCCACATTCGGCGCGCTGTCACCCTACTTTGCCTGGCATATCGAAGCGCACCAGTTCCGCATCTATACCCAGGGCCAGCAAGCGGGTAACCCCACTCCCGAAGGCGTACACCGCGATGGTGTCAATTACGTCTTCATGATGATGGTGCGTCGCCAGAACGTGGTGAATGGCACCACCAGCATCTACGACCGCAACCGACATTTTTTTGACTGATTTCACGCTGATGCAGCCGTTTGATGCCGCCATCGTCAACGATGAGCGGGTGATGCATGGCGTGACCCCCATCGTGCAACTCGACGAAACGCAAGCAGCGTATCGCGATGTGCTGGTGGTGACCTTCAGCAAAAAAAATAACCGTGTCGACCTCGGTGGCGCACTGCCCTTCCCGGTGCGCCTTTTTTTCGTAGGAGTGCTTGTATGAATGAATTTGCCGCAGTCGCCATCATTACCATTCTGGCCGTAATCAGCCCCGGCGCAGACTTTGCATGGTCACCCGCAACAGCTATCAGCTGGGCCGCGGCGCAGGTTTGCTGTCTGCGCTCGGCGTTGGTCTGGGGGTGCAGGTGCATGTGTTCTATACGATTTTTTTGGCGTGGCCGTGCTGGTGCAGCATACCCCGGCGCTGTTTATGGTGATGAAGCTGATCGGTGCGGGCTACCTGGTGTATATCGGCCTCAAATCCATCTTCAGTCACCCGGTGGCCGCCGCCAACGAAGCCACCGAAGGCAGCCGCGAAACCGCCGCCGTCTCTTTGCGCGCCGCGTTTCGCACCGGCTTTCTGACCAATGCACTCAACCCGAAAACCATGCTGTTTGTGGTCAGCTGTTACACCCAGGTCATGCACGCCAATACCGCGCTGGGCACCAGTTTGTTGCTGGGCGGCTTTATGTCGTTGGCGCATTGGGTGTGGTTTAGCTTGGTGGCGCTGTTTTTTTTCGTCGCCACGTTTGCGCAGCCTGATGCTGCAACGCCAGCACATTCTTAACCGTGCCATTGGTTCGGCACTGGTCGGCCTTGGCTTTTCCTTGTTGTTTGCCGGAGTAGGACGATGAGTAACACCCCTTTACGCCGTCGCGGCCCGGTGCCGCTCAACGAATCGCAAATTGCCCGCTCTGGAGCCAATACCATGAAAGTTGCCTGCATTGATCTGGAAGGCGTGCTGGTGCCTGAATTGTGGCCGCACATCAGTCGCCACACCGGCATCGCCACGCTCAACCGCACCACGCGGGAAGAACCGGATTACCCCAAACTGATGCGCGCCCGCATCGAGGCCCTGCGCGAGAACAATCTGCGCCTGAGCGATGTGCGCGCCATCGTATCGATGCTGCAACCCTACCGCGATGCCCGCCGGTTTCTGGATGTACTGGCGCGGGACCGGGCGGTGTTTATCGTGTCCGACTGTTTTGAAGAACTGGCCGAGAGCTTTTTTGCCCGGCCTGGGTTATCCACGCTTGATGGCGCACCGCCTGGATACCGATGCCGATGGCTTTATCACGCAATGTCGATTTGCCCAGCGCCAGGGCAAGCAAGAGGTGGTGAATACGCTGGTGCGCGATGGCATCGACGTGCTGGCCGTGGGCGATGCGCTGAACGACATCGGCATGCTCAAAGCCGCCACCTACGGCTATTTGCTGCGCCCTTCGCCGGCGACCATCGCCGTGGCGGGCGATCTGCCTGTGGCCGATTCACTGGCCGAAGTGCTGGTGCGCTTGCAGCAAGACCAGTTGGCGCATGCGCTGACCTGAGGGCTGCCCCCGAATGGCCGCGCAAACAGGCCCACGTGTAGCGCGTGGGCCTTGTTGTACTCGGCGGGGCCGCAGCTTATGCCTCGAAATAACTGTCTTCCAGCAACATGTCTTCATAGAAGGCGCCATAGGTGTGGTCCGGATGGCGGATATGGATTTCCAACACCCAGAGCAAACGTGACGGCTTGAATTCGATCTCGGCCATCGGGCTTCATGGATGGCCGCATGCGGAAAATCGCCGATGCGATGGCCGGACAAATCAAGGTTCAGCACCCAGCCGCGGCGCTGCGCACAGTCGCTGGCAAAGTCATACAATTCGCGCCCGGTGGCGCCGGTGGCCAGCCAGTGGCGGCGCACTTCATGAAAAATGGCGCAGGCATCGTCGGCGCAACGGCGTTTTTTTCCGGATCGTGGCCGGTGACAAAGGTCTGGCCACCGTCGCCTTCCCACTGCTGCCACACCGGGCCGATGTCCAGCAAAAAAGATATCGTCCTCGCCCAACACGATGCCGGGGTCGGACTCTGCGCCAAAAGTCTTGAGCGTGTTGCTGCCAAAGCGCACGTACACATCGTGCCAGCCGCGCAGCATGTCGCATTCTTCCAGCATGTCTTTGGCCATTTCGACCGCGTCTTCTTCAACCATGCCGGGTTTGACTGCGGCCGCAATGCGCAGGATGGCAGCGCGGGTTTTGGCGCGCACCAGCAGCAGTTTTTCGGGGTCATAGGCGGCGCGACTTGCTCGGCGGTAAATTGCATAGGGGCGTTCATACAGACTTCCTGGGGACTAAAAGTAAAGAAGGATGGCGGGCCAGCGCGGGGATCAGAACGAAACCTGCAACCCGTCCAGCGTGGGATTGAGTGCAATCTGGCAGGCCAGACGTTGATTGGCGTGGGCTTGATCCAGCGTGCGCAGCAAACGGGCTTCGGCGCGACTGGCGGGCGGCAATTGCGCCAGCCATTGCTCGGGCAAGGCCACGCGGCAAGTACGCACGAGGCCTTGCCACCGCAGACGCTGCATCACCTTGGCCGCCGCCAGCGCTTGCATCAGCGATTGCCCG
>BBFD01000298.1 GCA_001313065.1 Silvimonas sp. JCM 19000 | reverse complement strand
CCCAGCAAAACCAGGATGGAATGGCGCGCGGTGGCTGCGAGCTCATCGGCCAGGTCGGTGTAATCCATGATGACGCCGCCGACTTGCTCGCCAGCCGGGTTGCGCAAAACAACGGCGGCCAGCAAGCGCCGCTCGTGGTCATGGCCCGCTTTTTTTTCTTCAAAAAAGCGGGGTTGCCGATCATGCAGCATGGCGCTCAGCACGGCCCGCCATTCTTCGGGCTCGTGCCGACCCAGATCGGCGTGGTCGGTGTCGGCCACAATCATGAGATTGTTATCAAAAAAATCTCGGCGTCCCGGCCTTTAAGGCGATTGGCATAGTCGAGCGTGCGCTGAATGTTGTAACGCGCAAACGGCGGCAACGGATCAAGAAAATCGTGCTCGCCCATTTGCGCCGTCACTTGCAAGGCCATGTTCTCCGCGGCGTGGATGGCGAGTACATGCGAAGACTCCGTGGCATCGCGCGACACCATCCAGATGGCCAGCAGCGCTAGCGTCAGCGACAAGCCCAGCCCCACCAGCATGACCGCCAACAGTTTCGTCCCGACCTTGCGCGGCCAGAGCCGGTGCATATGCAACATGGGTTCCTTTGATCAATGTGCCGCAACTCTCTGGTTTTAGTTGGTTTTAAACGATTCTGTGCAATTGCCCGGCGGAGGGCAGGACGGGCCGCCCGCAATGGGCTGCGAGCGTAGCCGGGGAAGGCACCTGGCAGGACGCGGGGCGCTAACAAATAAGGCCGCATGGCGCGATTTCAAATTGCAAAAAATCACCAGCCTGGCCGCGCTTGAAACCCGCTTGATGGGGCCTATTTTTTTTGTTTGCAGCGGGGGCTCACGGTGAGACCCGCCCAACCCATATTGCTTGAATCTACGAGGATATGAACCATGCGTGCTTTTGATTTTGCTCCGCTGTACCGCTCCGCCATCGGCTTTGATCGCGTCGCCCAATTGTTTGACGAAGCGCTGCGCAACGACGGCACTCCCAGCTATCCCCCCTACAACATCGAACTGGTGGCTGAAGACGAATACCGCATCACCATGGCCGTGGCCGGTTTTGGCGAACAAGACCTGGACATCGAACTGGTGCGCGACACCCTCAAGGTAACCGGCAAGAAACAACGCCCGGAAAACCGCCCCACCTATCTGCATAACGGCATCGCCGCCCGCGACTTTGAGCATAGCTTCCGCCTGGCCGATCATGTGCGCGTTGTTGGCGCCTCGCTGGAAAACGGTTTGCTCAATATCGAACTGAAGCGTGAAGTGCCCGAAGCCTTCAAGCCGCGCAAGATCGCCATCGGCGGCGGCGACAATGTGACGCTGCTGGAACGTCAGGCTGCCTGATTCGCGCCCGGTTTGGCGCTGATCTGTTGCAATAAAAAAAACGGCCAGGAACGCGTGTTCCTGGCCGTTTTTTTTGTGCCGCAGCCCGGACCAAAAAAAATGCCTCAGGCCAGGGCATGAAAAAAAACGCCGTTATGCACCAGGCAGGACGGCGGCAGCGTATCGCCGGGGCAGCTAGAAGAAATGGCGGTCGTGCACCTGGCCACGACGATGCTGCAGATCTTCATCCAGCGCGCGCGCTTCGCTGAACTGATCTTCGCTCAGCGCCTGCTCGGCGTGCGTGTTGCGCAGCTGGCGCAGTGTATTCAGCAGACGAACGAACAGACGAGGCGCGCGCCACATGTGGGGCAGATTTGCACGGTTGCAGCGGGGATATGCATGCTCAAAACCTCCAGCTAGCGCCTTCGTCCAATGATGTTGTCATTGTGATGAAAGCGTTTGGCAGGCCATAGACGCAGCATAAAAAAAGCTGGATAGTATCAGTTCTGCCCACTGCCAAATCTGTGCCTATCCGCCTATGGAAACAGACCCTTACACGGCCGACGCCGCGCCCCGCAATGGTGCAACCCGCTATAGCGAGCTGGCCGCGCGCCTGCAACTGGATATCGAAACACGCCAGCTTAGCCCGGGCGAAAAGTTGCCTTCGGTGCGCGCGCTGTGTCGCACGTTTCGGGCCAGCCCGGCCACCGTGACTCACGCCCTGCATTTGCTGGAAGACGCCGGACTGGTGGAAGCCCGCCCGCGTTCCGGTTTCTATGTGCGACGGCCTGACCATCATCTGCGCTTTCCTCATCAGACCGCACCGACCATTACCCGCCCATTGCCGGTGGCGCTGTCGTCACAGCGGGCGCTGATGCGCGAATTTCATCGCAGCGATCACGATGATCGTTTGTGCCGCGCCTTGATTGATCCCGATTGTTATCCGGGCGTGGCCCTGCAACGCATCATGACGCTGCAGGCGCGGCGCGACCCCGGCATCCTGGCGCGGGCGTCTGTCTGTGGAGGGTCCAGCGCGTTGCGTGAACAACTGGCGCGGCGAGCGGTACAACTGGGCTGCCATTGGGACGCAGATGAAGTGCTGATCACGCATGGCGAAACCGAAGCGGTGCATACCTTTTTTGCGGCTGTTTACCAAGCCGGGTGACGTGGTGGCCATCCAGTCGCCCAGCCATATGGCCTTGCTGAATTTGCTGGACACGCTGGGCGTGCAAGTGCTGGAAATCCCGGCGCATCCGGTCGATGGGCTGTCGGTGGACGCGCTGGCGTTTGCCTTGCGCCGGGAAAAAAATCGCAGCCTGTGTGCTGACTGCCAACTTCCCCAATCCCACCGGCAGCTTGATGAGCGATGCGGCCAAGCGGCGTACGGTGGATCTGCTGGCGCAACATGGCGTGCCCTTGATTGAAGACGATAGCGTGGGCGAGCTGTATTACGGCAAGGCGCGGCCGCTGCCGTTCAAGGCGTTTGATCAGACCGGCAATGTGTATTACTGCGCGACCTGGGGTTTCTGGTGGGGCCGGGCATTTCGGTGGCTTTGCCGTTACCGGTAATCAGCGCTACGCCTTTGAATATGCTTGATGGCCAAAGGCGAGCCGCCGCCTTTGTTGTTCCAGCGCACCCTGGCCACGTTTATGGCCAGCGGCCAGTTCGAACCGTATTTGCGCCGCTTGCGCCGGACCATGGCGGATTACACTGCGGCGCATCGTGCGGCGGTGGAAGCGCATTTTCCGGCCGAGACGCGCATGGCGGCTGCACCGGGCGGCATTCTGATCTGGGTGGAATTGCCGCATGGGATGGACAGCTCCGAGTTGCAGCGGCGCGCACTCGATCAACACATCCGCTTTGCGCCGGGGCGTTTGTTCAGCCTGGATGCCAGTTTTGCAAACTGCATGCGGCTGAACGCGGGTCATCGCTTCCGGCCCGAAACCGAGCGCGAAATCGCAACCCTCGGCCGTTTGATCCGCGAACAGATGGCGGTATAGCGCACCGAGCGCCGTTCCAGCAGCGGCGGTCGGCGCGGCGCGGCCTGGTGCGTTAGATCAGCACTCATTCGCGGAGCTTGTTATGCCTACACGTCGCACTTTTTTTGCTGCAAACCCTGCCAGCCGCCAGCCTGGCCCTGCTGCTGGCGCGCACTGCACGGGCCGACGACCCGCTGCTGACGGAGTCGGACCCCGAGCTATCAAACTGCACTACGTGGCCGACGCCAGCAAAGTGGACAAAGCCAGCAATCCGACCTACGCCGCGGGCCAGCGCTGCGATACCTGTGAGCTGTACAACCCGCCCGCCAATTCGGCCAGCGGCGCCTGTAGCTTGATCAAGGGCAAACAGGTGGCCGGGGCGGGTTGGTGCGATCAGTACGTGCCTGAACGCCGTTTATTGCTGGACCTTGCCCGGGCCGTTATAGCGTGACAGCCAATGCGCATAGGGCGCGGGTAGTACCCAATCGGCACGGTCCTGCTTGAGCACTTGCGCTAATTCATAGGCGTAATGCGGATTAGCCAGATGGGCGCGGCCGATCATGACCAGATCCATATGCTGATCGGCGATCAGCCGTTGTGCCGTGTGCGGATCGTCCATGCTCCATGACGACGCCACCGGCAAACCGGTTTCGTTACGCACGCGTTCGGCAATCGGCGCAAGAAAGGCGGGCGTGCCCCACGGAATTTGCGTATCGGGAATGACGAAGTTGACGCTGACGTTGAGCATGTCGAGGCCGGCAGCGCGCATTTTGCGCACCAGTTCGATCGACTCGGCCAGCGTTTGCGCGTCAGCGCCGTCATATTCGATGACGCCGAAACGTGCGGTCAAAGGCAGATGCTGTGGCCAGACTTCGCGCACGGCCGCCAGCGTTTCCAGCAGAAAGCGACCACGATTTTCAGCGCTGCCGCCATATTCATCGGTGCGCTGATTGCTGTGCGCCGAGAAGAAACTCTGCGCCAGATAGCCGTGGGCGAAGTGCAGTTCCAGCCATTCAAAGCCGCATCGCGAGCGCGGCGTGCGGCGGAGACAAAGTCGGCCGTGACGCGCGCAATGTCGTCCCGCGTCATCGCTTGCGGCACCTTGGGCAGACCGCCACCAAATGCAATGGCCGACGGCGCCAGCGTATCCCAGCCGCGCGGGTCACCCTCGGCAATATGATCGTCGCCTTCCCACGGCTTGTTGGCACTGGCTTTGCGCCCGGCGTGGCCAATCTGGATGCCCGGCACCGCGCCCGCTTGCTTGATGCTGGCGGCAACGCGCGCCATGCCTTCGATATGCTGATCGCTCCACAAGCCGGTGCAGCCCGGGGTAATGCGACCTTCGGGCGACACGCCGGTTGCCTCGACGATCACCAGACCGGCACCACCCCGCGCCATACCGGCGTAATGCGCCCAGTGCCAGTCGTTGGTAAAGCCATCGACGGCGCTGTACTGGCACATCGGCGGGATGGCAATGCGGTTGCGCAGGGTGACATCTTTGAGCGTGAACGGCGTAAACAGCGCGGACATGAAGGATCCTTGGTTCGATTGATTGCAGGTGCGCCAGGCGGGGCGCAGCCGCCTGGAATGGCGACGCATGCACGTACTGACGCGCAGCGATGACGGCATGGGTTTTTTTTGGTTTGCTAGCGTAGCAACGCCAAGCTGGGCCGGTCTTTGCGCGAAATCAGGCGCAGCCCGTATTCACCAGACCGGTCCACTAGAAAACGTGCAAAGCAATGGCTCGCATGCAATGCGAGCCATTGGAGTCAGGCCGGACGGCGCCTGGTTTGATCAGAACGGAATATCGTCCTCAAAATCATCAAAGCTACGCGCTGGCTGGCGCTGGGCTGCGGGCGCAGGG
>BBFD01000297.1 GCA_001313065.1 Silvimonas sp. JCM 19000 | reverse complement strand
GCCGCGACAAATAGCTGGCCCCAGCGCCCTAGCGTCTGGCCGCCACTCACAGACCATAGCCGCGTCGCGCCGGCGCAAGCAAGGCGGCTGGCCCGCTGCGTCTCGGCAAAGTCGATACAGCCTGCGTGCCGTTGGGTCAGCTCGGCCCCGAGACGGGTATCGGAACCGGACAAACGCTGGCTCCAGCGCACCGACCATTGCCAGTTGGCAGCGCTGCCCTGCCCTTGCGCCAGTAATAGATCGAGCCCGAGCGCGCCCAGCGTGCTGGCCCAGACCATGCCCCCTGCAATCGCGCCGTAATCCCGCGCACCGCGCAGGCCGCCACGCAGGCTCAAGGCATTGCTGATACCGGCTTGCAGCTCAAGCTGTCCGAGGGGGGCGTTGCCATATTCCGGCAGCACGCCAAGCGCCCAGGCCAGCCGGTGCTGGCCTGGGCGTAATGATTGCGGCAAGGCGATATAGGGCAGGCTGTAGTGCTGCGAGCTCCCGTCTGCTTCGGCCACCTCGACCTGCAGATCGCTGTTAACGCCCGCTGGGTACAGATCGTCGATGACAAAGGCGCCGGGCGCGACGGTGGTCTGGTACAGCACATTGCCATCCTGGCGCAAAGTAACGCGCGCATTGCTGGCCGCGATACCGCGTACGGTCGGCGCATAGCCGCGCAAGCCGTCGGGCAGCATGCGTTCATCGGTCGCCATCTGCACGCCCCGCAGCATGGCGCTGCCAAACAGATTGCCGGGCGTGGCGGCATCGCCCAACACCAGCTGGCTTTGCCACTGCGGCAAGGGTCGTTGTAGCCAGCTGCGACTGGCTTGCCACTGTAACTGGCTGCCCGCCCCCCTGGCGCTGGCTTGCTGGCGCAACTGCCACAGACCCAGGTTGCCGCCGTATTGCAGGCTGGCAAACAGTTCAGGGGCCCGCGTACGGCCTGCCATGGACCAATACGCGCTGGCGTCGTAATTGATAAACGCCATGGTCTCGCCGGCGTCGAGTTCCTCCAGCGCAACCGCGCCGGAGCGCTGCGGAATCAGCGCGCTTTGCGGCACCGACAGGTCTAGCCGCAAGCGGCCACTGTCAAAGCGGGCGCTGGCCGCGGCTATCCATAAGCCGATCGGCCGACAGTCGCCGCTGGCCACGTCGGCGGGCGTGAGCTGGATGCCCGCCTCATGCAACAGCGCGGCGGACAGACAAGCGCTGAGTGACTCTTGCGCATCCAGCGCGAAGTCAAGCAGCGTGCGCCGCACAAAGCGCTGGTTTAAAAAACACGTCGACTTCATAAGGGCCGGGCGCTGCCTGCGCGCTTTTACCCAGGCGCGCCAGGCTGCTGGCAGGAATGGCTTTGCCCACCAGCATCTCGGCATCAAATTCAACGGTGCCGGGCATGTCGGCGCGACTAAGGCCCATGATCAAACCCAGCCCCAGACTCAAGCAGATCCGCCTTCGGCACAGCAATGCTGAGCGTGGTTTGTGCTTCGGTGATACCGCCATAGTCGTTGATCAAAGAAAAAATGCAAAGGCAGCGGCAGCGCTGAAACGGCGAGCGGCCAGCGCCAGCTCCGGCTGGCGCCCGGGGCAATCATGTCCAGATCCAGTTCCTGCCATTGCCCGGCCAATTGCACGCGAGCCTTGACCACTGAGGCAAACCAGGGGCTGGTATTGGTGACCAGCAATTGATCGGGCGCTTTAAAGCGGAATTGCAGACGTTGCGGCAATTCGGTCGGCGTTCCTTTAATGGTGGCGGGCCGATAAAATAATTTAAGTCGGTCGCGCAATATCACTTTAAGTTGGTTCTGCCCGGCCAATGCCGAATTGCGCGGCGGCGTTTGCACCATATTCAGATAAAATATTGTTTCTTTATCGGCGGGTAATTGTGCAATATCGCCGGAATAAACAATACGCACACTCTGGCCGCCGTCCGGATCAATCCGGAATAAAGCCGGAGAAATTAAAAAAAGGTGCATCCGCTTGCTCGGGTGTCGAAAGCGGATTAGCAATATCCGCCCATATCTGCACCACATAGGGGCTATCGCTGGAATTACTGACCTGCACGGTATGGGCCGCCGCGCCGCCTGGATAAATTACCCGCGTATTCGGTAAAGTGACCCCGCCCCAGACCGGCATGGCGACGCTCAGGCAGAGGGCCGCCAGCCGGTTGCGCCCGGGTCTACTGGTAAGAAATTGCATATTGCACAGCGCCGGTCACCGTACCGGCAGTCACTTGCGCATCGGCCACATATTCAACCGCGTATTTGCGTACGCCGTCGGCCGCGCCAGCCGCCAGGGTCAGGCCGGTTTCGCCGCCACCCGTGAGCGGCACCTCCTTGTAGCTATCCTGCGGATCAACAATGCGCAGGCTGACATTGCCGGCACTACCGGTATTGGTCATACGGCCGCCCGCATCGGGGGTGGTGGCAATAAAAATGGTTTTAACGACCGTGCTGGTGCTGGCGCTGGCACTGGTGCAGCCTTTGACTTCAAGCGTGAATTCGGTGCGCCCCGCTGCGGCGTTGGCGGAGGCCATCTTGCTGGCCTGGACCGTGGGCAACAGCACAACGGGCAGATTCTTGTTGCCATTAACAGTAACTTCGCAAGTCTGGCTGGTAATTTCCCCGAGGAATTGCAGGGTGTTATTACTGACGGCAAATGCGGCAGTGGGTAAACCAAGGGCGGAGCAAACAAGCAGACGCTGAATAAACATGACGGCCTCCCTGATGGGTTAGCGTGAACAGGGTCAATCGGGATTGCATAACGCCAATCCGTAAACCTTGGGGTTTTATTCGTGGTGCGCTGCAGAATTTACGCAAGAGCGGGACGTGTCTGGATGAGACGAATCGCAATTATTGCGCCGCCCGATAAATAACGATCAATTAAAAAAAGATATTGGAAAGATCAATCAGGGTGATGAAATCGACCTGATGATCCACAAGCGAATTTCAGATTGAAATACTGACCGGATTAACGCCTTTGAGCGGCAGCGCCAAGCCAGCCGCCACAAACAGCACATTGTCGCAACGCTGCGCCACAGCCTGATGCAACCAGCCGGCGTGGTCCACATAGGCGCGGTTGCCAGCCCCCATAGGCACGATGCCCTGGCCGACCTCGTTGCTGACCAGCAATAGATCGCCGTGGGCGCGGGCAATGGCTTCGAGCAAGCGTTCACGCTCGCGCTGCCACTCAAGCGGCGGGTGATACGGCTGGTCCGGCGCAAAGGTGTGACCGGGCGGAAATAATTGCTGGGCCAGCCATACCGTCAGGCAATCGACCAGCACCAGTCCGCCCGGAATGCATTCGCTGGCGATGGCATCAGGCAGATCGGCAGGCTCCAGCGTGTGCCAGTGCGCCGGGCGCCGCGCTTGATGTTGCGCGATGCGGTGCGTCATCTCGCTGTCGTCAGCCGTGCATTGCGCGGTGGCAATATAGGTAACGCGGCGGCCGCTGCGCAGTGCAATGGTCTCGGCCAGCGCGCTTTTGCCTGAGCGCGCCCCTCCCAACAAAAAACGTCTTTTGCATGGTTTATCCCGGCGGCAGCCCGGCCGGTGGCCAGTCCTGCACGATCAGTTCGCCGTGCGGTACCGCGCGGCGCAAGCAGGCTTCAAAGGGCTGCGTCCGTGACCATAAGGCGCGGATCACACCTGCGTGGGTGATGGCGACCACCGCTTGTGCGGCTGCCTGTTGCGTAGCCAGAGCGTCTGCCCAATGCCACACGCGTTGCTGCAGGGCAGTCAGACTTTCTCCGCCATGCGCTGCGCCATCATAGCCAGCACTTATCCAGGCATCCAACGCCGCCGCACCAATGTTTGACCACGCGCAAGCTTCCCATTGGCCGAAGTCAAGTTCTTGCAATGCGGGTTCGATGTGCGGGGCGGCATGCAGGGCGTGGGCCAGGCTCAGACAACGCTGCGCCGGGCTGGAAAACCAGCGCGCAGCGTTGGGCAAAACGGTGCGCAGATCGGCCAGTTGCGTGGCACTGGGCGCCACTGCGGGCAGGTCGAGGCGACCATAACAAATGCCCGCCCCGGCGGGCACCGCTAGATGGCGAACGAGGTATAAACGCATGCCGCGCACACCAGATAGCCCGCCAGTTCGGCCAGTTGCTGCGTCATGCCCAGGGTATCGCCGGTATAACCGCCCAGACGACGCAGCAGATAACGCGCCATCGCCCAGCGCAGCGCCAGCCACACCAACAGGATCAGCACAGCGCAGCGCCATGGCAGCAAAGCCAGCGGTAGCAAGCCGCACCCCAGCGCCAGCAGCAAACCGCCGCCGCTCAGCCGCGTGGCCACCGGCTTGGCTTTGCCTTCCGGCCGCACGTAATCGAGCGTCACCAGCAAACTGACGGCCACCAGCCTGCTACCGGCATGTACCGCCAGCAACACGGCCGGGATCAGCCCAGGCGGCAACGCTGCCAGACTTTCAATCTTGATGGCCAGCGCTAACAACAAAGCCATTGCGCCAAAGCTGCCTATGCGCGAGTCATGCATGATTTCCAGCACGCGATGGCGTTCATAGCCGCCACCCAGGCCATCGACCGAATCCGCCAGGCCATCCTCATGGAAAGCGCCGGTTAGATACACCGTCGCCAGCGTGCTAAGCAGCAGAGCCACGCGCAACGGCCACAGCCAGTGCGCCAGGCCAAACACCACGGCTGCAATCAGCCCGACCAGCCCGCCCACCAGCGGAAAATAGCGGGCCGCGCGGTCCAGATCGCCGGCCTGGTAACCCACCCAGGCCGGGATCGGAATGCGCGTGAAATAACCCAGCGCGCAAAAAAACACGCGCAGCTGGTCACGCACCGTCGGGTTCGCTGACACCGGCCTCGTCAAACGAAGCCATTTCGTTCAGCAATTTGCAGGCGGCTTGCACCAAGGCAACGCCAGCGCCGCCCCGCTGCCCTCACCCAGGCGCAGATCGAGCTTGAGCATGGCTTTGGCGCCCAGATGCTGCAGCAGCAAGGCATGACCGGATTCATCCGAGCAATGGCTGAAGATGCAGTATTCCAACACCGTGGGATTGATGCGGCTGGCCACCAGCAAGGCGGCGGTGGCGATAAAGCCGTCGACCAGTATCACCACGCGGCGGGCGGCGGCCGCCAGATAGGCGCCGACCATCATGCAATCTCGAAGCCGCCCATGGCCGCCAGCACCTCCAGCGGTTCGGTCACGCTGGCGT
>BBFD01000296.1 GCA_001313065.1 Silvimonas sp. JCM 19000 | reverse complement strand
GTGGTGACTTGCACGCTGCTCAATTACATCTTTGGCGTGGGCGGCCAGAACGCGGCCAACGCCCAGCAGGCCGAGGCGCAACAGCACGATCGCACGCATTTTCTGGATGCAATGGCGACCACCTGGTCGCAGCTGGACGCCGTCGAATTTCCGTTTACCCGCAGCGTGGCAGCGCAGCTGCGCAACCACGACGACCGCGCCGATTTTCTCAGCGGACTGGAACTCATCCTGGCGGGCATACGCAGCATGGCGGCGCAACCTGCCCACAAGGACTAGTCTGCGCTAGACCGTTTTTTCGCGCCACGGCGGCCCCACTGACTAATACCGGGCGCCGCTGCCGCCACCTAGCATCGTTGCATTCGCGCTGCGGCTGATCAGCGCACGCAAGATGCTCACAGGGGTAGGCATATGTGCCTTACCCGACCGCTTCTACGCCCAGCGTTGGCCAACGGCCATGACGCGGTGGGTAATGCAACGGGCAACGGGACCGCGATCGTTGAGCACCGGGCAAACCAGTGCGCTCGGCGCACCCTGTGAACTGCAACAACTGGTCACATTCCCGTCACTCACTCCGGAGCAAAGCCATGCCTGCCATGCCAGGGCCGTCCCCCGTGCCCGCTCTCATCCGCCCACCGGCGCTGACCGATGCATTTGGACGGCGTATCGATTACTTGCGCGTTTCGGTCACGGATCGCTGCGACCTGCGCTGTTCTTACTGCATGCCGCGTGGCTTTAGCGGTTTTGAAGAACCCGCCAACTGGCTGAGTTTCGAACAGATCGAGCGTGTGGTCGGCGCTTTTGTCCGGCTTGGTGTGGGGCGCGTACGTTTGACCGGTGGCGAGCCACTGCTGCGGCGCAATCTGCCCGAGCTGGCGGCGCGGCTTAAAGCCTTGCCCGGCTTGAATGACCTGTCTTTATCCACTAATGCCACGCAACTGGCGCGCCATGCGCTGGCTTTGCGCCAGGCGGGCGTGGATCGGCTCAATATCAGCTCGATAGTCTGGATAGCGCCTGTAACGCCCGCATCACCGGCCGTTCAACGCTCGATACCGTGCTGCGCGGCATTGATAGCGCGGTGGCCGCCGGGTTTGCCCCGATCAAGTTGAATATGGTGGCCATGAAGGGCGTGAATGAGCACGAAATTGAACGCATGGCTGAGTTTGCCTGGCGCAGCGCCTGGTCCTGCGTTTGATAGAGGCCATGCCGATGGGCGATACCGGTCGCAGCGCGCAGTTTCTTGACCTGCAGCCGGTGCGCGAGCGCCTGATTCGTCGCTTCGATCTGCACGCCGTGGCGCAGGAGTTGGGGGGAGGCCCGGCGCGTTACTGGATGACGCCGGATGGCGCAGGCCAGATCGGTTTTATCACCGCGTTATCACAATGCTTTTGTGCCAGTTGCAATCGGGTGCGGTTAGGGGTGGAGGGCACGCTGTATCTGTGTCTGGGCCAAAGCGCGACATTCGACTTCGCGCCTTTGTTGCGTGATAACGTGTCCGATGCCGAGCTGGACGCGGCCATCCATCAGGCGATTGCGCTAAAGCCGGAGAACCATGATTTCAACGCCGCGCCGCACCAGGTCATGCGTTTTATGTCGCAAACCGGCGGCTGAAAGCGCAAGCGGCCGCGCCATATCGTCCCGATAGCGCGGGCGCGCCGTCCGGCGCGTTTTCTGGCGCGGTAACGCAATGCTTTGCGAACGGACAATAAAACCGGGCGCCAGCGCCGCTATGCTGGCAGACCTTCGCGCCACAGATTGCGCCCACGCCCGGTTGGACCAGACTCCTCGCATGCTCACGCCGCCTCACCTCATGCCCGCATCCCGCGCTGCGCCGCGCCGTCGACCGCTGTCGGCACGGGTATTGGCTGTCTTGCTGAGCGCACTGGTGGTGGGGCTGGCTGCCATCTGCTTTACCTTGTATCTGTCGCGACAGCTGGAAGGCGCGGGGGCGGCTATCAACACCGCCGGTAGTTTGCGCATGCGCAGCTATCATGTGGCGCTGTTGTTGCAGCAGTACCTTAATGCGCCAGACCCCGCGCACATCGCCGCGCTGCGCGCAGAACACCAGCAATTCCAGCAGACCTTGCACCTGCTGCGTGCGGGAGACCCGGCGCGCCCGCTGTATTTGCCAGCAACCCCGGGCGTACGGCAGCAGTTTGAGCGGATCGATGCCGACTACCAGCGCTGGTCCACGCGCTGGATCGTGCCGGTGCTCAATGGGCACCCCGTGCCGCAGGATGGTGATTTTGCAGCCGAGCTGGAGCCCTTTGTTGAGCGGGTTAACCAACTGGTTTTGTCCATCGAACAATTCAGTGCGCGGCGCACCCTGTGGCTGCGTGTGTCGCAAATGTTTTTGATCGCGCTGGCCATCGTCGGTGCGCTGACGCAAATCTATCTGATGTTTCTGCTTATTTTCCGGCCACTGGCGCGCTTGCGTGACGGCATTGCCGCATGGCAGCGCAGGACTTTACCGTGCGGCTGCCGGTGGAAACGCGCGATGAGTTTGGCGAAGTACAGCAAAGCTTTAACCATATGGCCGACCGCCTTGCCGATGCCTACGGCACGCTGGAGCGGCGCGTGCTCGACAAAACCGCCGCCTTGCATGCGCAGAATCGCGAGCTGTCCTTGTTGTATGAGGTGGTCGCTTTTGTATATCGCCCGCAAACCGCGCACGCGCTGTGCCGTGGTGTGCTGGAACGATTGTTGAGCGGATTCGATGCCGCTGCCGGCAGCGTGCGCGTACTTGATCCTTTGCAACACAGCGCATGGCTGGCCAGCAGCATCGGCCTGCCGGATGCCTTGCGCGATGCCGAACGGTGTCGGCATCCGCAAGACTGCCATTGCGGTGCGGCGCAAGGCGGCCAGCCCATCAGCGTGTATATGCGCTTTAACCCGGTACAGCCGCAATTGCCCTGTGCCGAAGCCGGCTTTGCTCAGGTGTATGCCGTGCCGGTGGCAGCAGGGGGCACCGAGCTGGGCCTGATTACGCTGCATTTTGCCCAGCAGCGCGCGCTACCGGAACGCGAGAAACAACTGCTCAGCACGCTGGGGCAGCATCTGGGTATCGCCCTGGAAAACCTGCGCCTGGCCGCGCGGGAACGCGAGCTGGCGGTCTCGGAAGAACGTAATTTGATGGCACAAGGCTTGCACGACAGCATCGCCCAGGGCCTGACGTTTCTGAATCTGCAAGTGCAGATGCTGGACGACTCGCTGCAGCGGGGCGCGCTGCATGAGGCCCAGGCCGCTGTCCCGCTGTTGCGCGCCGGGGTGACCGAAAGTTACGAAGATGTGCGCGAACTGCTGCTCAACTTTCGCACGCGCTTGCAGGCGGGCGATCTGGTCAGCACCTTGCGCACGGTGCTCGATAAGTTTCGGCAGCAAACCGGCATCGCCAGCACGCTGACACTGAGCGGGCAGGGCCGCCCCTTGTTGGCCGACGCGCAGTTGCAGCTGCTGTTTATCGTGCAGGAAGCACTCTCGAATGTGCGCAAGCACGCCCATGCCACGGCGGTAGAGGTGCGCTTGCATAACGACAGTCCGCTGCGCCTGGTGGTCAAGGACAACGGCCGCGGCCTGAGCCCGGCACGGCGGGGCGAACCCGCTGCGCACCACGTCGGCCTGCATATCATGCAGGAACGGGCCGAGCGGCTGGGCGCGCAACTGGATGTATTCAACGACGCTGGCGTAACGGTGGCGCTGACCCTGCCCGGCAGCAGTGCCGCCCCAACCCCTGCGCCGCTCCCGGAAGCGTATCGGCATGACTGAAGCGATCCGCATTTTGCTGGTGGATGATCACACCTTGTTTCGTAGCGGCATGCGCTTGTTGCTCGGCCGCCACCCCGATCTGAGCGTGGTGGGCGAGGCCGGGGATGGCGCGGAGGCCATCAAACTGGCGCATGGCTTGCAGCCCGACGTGGTACTGCTTGATCTGAACATGCCGGGCCTGTCCGGCGTGGAGGCGCTCAAGCTGATGTTACAAGCCACGCCCACGCTGGCCGTGCTGATGCTGACTGTGTCTGAAGACGCTAACGACCTGGCCACCGCCTTGCGTGCGGGCGCCTGTGGCTATTTGCTGAAGAATATCGATGCCGATTACCTGATCAACGCCATCCACCGTGCACATGCCGGGGAGGCCGTGGTGGCGCAGGCGATGACGGCCAAGCTGGTGCAGCAATTACGCGTCAACCCGGCGCCAGGCGTCGCGCTGCGCGGCGACGAAAAACTCACGCCGCGCGAACGCGAAATCCTGTCCTGTCTGGCCCTGGGCGCCAGCAACAAGCTGATCGCTCGCCGTTTTGATCTGGCCGAAAGCACCATCAAGATTCACGTGCAGAACATCCTGAAGAAACTGGGTTTGAGCAGCCGGGTACAGGCTGCGGTGTATGCGGTGGAACATGGTTTGACGGCGGGCGATGCCAGCTCGCCACCGCTTCAGACATCCAGATAGATCGGATCCACATCCAGACAAAGATCAGGTTTGACATCGGCGCGCACCGGATGGGCTGTGCCGCAAATTCGGCGCGGCTGGATGCCAGTTGCTGTTGCAAGGGCCGCAAGGAGCGCAAGAAGGCCGCGCTGGGTTTGGCCAGATGGGTATACAGCTGCGCCTGCAGTTCCACATAGGCGCGCTGGTTGGCGACGTTTTTCCAGGCGCAGGATTTGTCATGGTCGGCCGGGTCGCTCTGGTTTTCCACCAGCACAAAATGTGCGTTCTGCTCCAGCACCAGCAGGCGCTGCGTATATTTGAGCGCCTTGACCTGGTTGTCATCCAGCCGCGGTCCGGCGTGGGCGAGCACGGGCAGAGCAAGGGCAAGGGCGGTGTATATCTGACGTGGCAGCATGATGGTCTCGGCGGTTGATCGGGCTATCCGCTAGTAGTTGCACCACGCGGCTTACCTGAAACCTAGACCAATCCACGCCATCCCGATGCCGCAGCGCGACTTGCTGCGTCGCGATCTGCATATCATGGCGGTGAGCGACGCGCTGCCCTATTCATGCGGCGGGCCACCAATGCCAGCCCTGATCCGCGCGGCGCAGTTCAAACCGCCGCAAGGGCGGAATCTGGATGCGGGCAAAAGCGTGCGCAGGCGCTTGCAGCGCGTGGAGCAGCGCGGCGCGGATTACCGCCGGATGGGTCAGCGCGACGATATCAGCCGCTTCCGGCTCCAGCCCGTCCAGCCATG
>BBFD01000295.1 GCA_001313065.1 Silvimonas sp. JCM 19000 | reverse complement strand
CTAACGCCAGCCTCGGCGCGACGTCGGTGCTGAATGTGGCGGGCTTTGCCGCCGATACCTCGAACAAAGCCAGTGCCTGGCGGCCAGCCGCACCACGGTGCTGCAAACCACGGGCGGCATCAGCGGCGATTTTTTCCAGCGTCAATCTGGGCAGTGCTAGCGCGCCAGCGGATTACCTGGTGGTGGCCGGGCAGAAATCGAGCGATAACAAAAGCTATAGCGTGGGCACGGCTTGGCATGGTTGTCCGGCGGCGCCAGCGCCAATGGCCGCTTTACCCTGACCCAGCCGACCGATGCGTTTGAGGTGGATGTGGTGTTGGCCAATCAAAGCGCCAATCCCGCCACGGGCTGGGACGGCAGCACGCTGAGCAAAGCCGGCTCCGGCACGCTGACCTTGTCGGCGCTGAATACCTATACCGGCGCCACCGAAATCAATGGCGGCACGCTCAAGACCGGCATCGCAAACAACCTGGGTAACAGCAGTAACGTGGCGATTGGTAGCGGCGGCGTGCTGGACTTGAACGGCATGGCGCAAAGCGTGCAGTTGCTGAGCGGCAGCGGCAACGTCAACCTTGGCGCGGCCACTCTGACCGTCAACAACACGGCGGCCGATACCTTTGCCGGGGTGATTGCGGGCAGCGGTAATCTGAGCAAAACCGGCAGCGGCGTGCTCAGCCTGAGCGGGGCCAATAGCTTCAGCGGCAGCACCACCGTCAGTGCCGGCACCTTGCAGCTGGGCGCGGGCGGCACCAGCGGCAGCATCGCCACCGACGTGGTCGACAACGCCAATCTCGCTTTCAATCGCAGCGACAGCGCCAGCTTTGGCAAAGTCATCAGCGGCAGCGGCACGGTCACCCAACTGGCACGGGCACCACCATCCTGACCGGGGCCAATACTTTTAGCGGCAACGCCATCGTCAGCGCGGGCACGCTGCAGATCGGCGATGGCGGCAGCAGCGGCAGTATCGCCAGCAATGTGATCGACAATGCCAATCTGAGTTTTAACCGCAGCGACAGCGTCATCTTTGCCAAAGTCATCAGCGGCAGCGGCACGCTGACGCAAGCCGGTAGCGGCAGCACGATATTGACCGGGGCCAACAGCTTTAGCGGCGACGCCATCGTCAGCAACGGCACCTTGCAAATCGGCAATGGCGGCAGCAGCGGCAGCATTGCCAGCAATGTGGTCAACAATGCCAGCCTGGTGTTCAAGCGCAGCGATGACGTGACATTTGGCCAGAGCATCAGCGGCAGCGGCACGCTGACCCAGGCGGGTAGCGGTGCCTTGATCTTGACCGGCAGCAACAGTTTTAGCGGTAACGCCGTGGTCAATAGCGGCAGTCTGCAAATCGGCAACGGCGGCAGCAGTGGCAATCTGAGCGCCAATATCGTCGACAACAGCGCCGTGGTATTCAAGCGCAGCGACAGCGTTACCTATGTCGGCAATATCAGTGGCAGCGGCACGCTCACCCAGGCCGGTAGCGGCACTACCATCCTGACCGGCAATAACAGCCACAGCGGCCTGACCACGATCAGCAGCGGTACCTTGCAGCTGGGCAATGGCGGCAGCAGCGGGGCGGTGGCCGGGGCCATCGCCAATAACGCCAATCTGAGCGTCAACCGGAGCGATGCCTATAGCCTGAGCGGCGTGTTATCCGGCAGCGGCACGTTGAACCAGAACGGCAGTGGCAGCACCACGCTGAGCCAGGTCGGCACGCAAGGCAATATCAACGTCAACGCCGGGCAACTGATCTTTGGCCAGAGCGGCAGCTTTAGCGCTGCCAATGTGGCGGTCGCCAGCGGCGCCACTGCCACCATCGGCAGTGCCGCGCGCCTCGCCGCCAGCGGCACGCTTAGCGTCAACGGCAATCTGGGGGTGAGTGTGTCGACCGGCCCCGCGTTGATCACCGCGGCGTCGGCCACGCTGGGCGCCAATTCGGTACTGAATGTGGCTGGTTTTGCCGCCGATGCCTCGGACAAAGCCAGCGCATTGGAGGCCGACCGCACCCAGGTCATCCAGACCACGAACGGCATTAGCGGCAATTTTGCCAGCGTCAATCTGGGTGGCGCGGCCGCGGGCGGTGATTACCTGGTGGTGGATGGCGAGAAATCGGCCGACGGCAAAAGCTATAGCGTCGGCACCGCGCTGGCATGGACGGCGGGCGGCAGCACGGCCAATGGCACTTTTACCCTGATCGACGCCAGCAACACTTTCGACGTGGATGTGGTGCTGGCCAACCAGGCGGCCAACCCGCTCACGCAATGGGATGGCCAGAGCCTGACCAAAGCCGGCGCCGGGACGTTGACCTTGTCGGCGGCGAATAGCTACAGCGGCAGCACCACGGTCAACGGCGGCACGCTGCGCAGCACGCTGGCCAACAATCTGAACAGCAGCAGTGCCGTCAGCGTGGCCAGTGGGGCCACGCTGGCGCTGGTGGACGTCAACCAGACCCTCAATCAATTGAGCGGGGCGGGGCAGGTGACGATAGGCAGCGCCACGCTGACGGCGCGCAACGTGCAGGATAGCGAACTGGACGGCGGCATCAGCGGCAGCGGCGCCTGATCAAAACCGGTACGGGCAAGCTCACGCTGGGCGGCGCTAACAGTCTGGGTGGCGGTGTGACGGTAAGTGCGGGCAGTTTGCAGATCGGCGACGCTGCAAACAGTGGCACGCTCAGCGGCGATCTGATCGACAACGCCAGCGTACTGTTTGATCGCGCTGATGCCAGCAGTTATGCCGGGGTGTTGTCCGGCAGTGGCCAGGTCAGCAAAAAAACGGCAACGGCGCGCTGACTTTAAGCGCGGCCAATAGCTGGAGCGGTGGCACGCAAATCAATGGCGGCAGCTTGATCCTTGCGCAAGCCAATAGCGCGGGCAGCGGCGCGCTGACGCTGGCGGCACCGGCTACGCTGGTGCTCGGTTTCAGCAATACCGCCTTCAATAACGTGATCAATGGCGCTGGCACCGCCAGCCTGGGCGGCAGTGGCATGACGCTGGCCGCGGATAACTCGGGCTTTAGCGGCACATGGGATATCAGTGGCGGGCTGGCGGTGACGGCGTACAGCCAGCTGGGCGCCGGTGCGGTGATGCTGGACGGCGCCAGCAGCCGGCTTGATCTGAATGCGGCAGGGGCTACTTTTGATCGGGCATTGAGCGGCAATGGCACGCTGAGTGTCACGCAGAACAATGCCGCTGACGCTTTCAATCTCGGGGCGCGCGCTGGCAGTGGCTTTGCGGGCCAGTTGCAGCTGCAACGCGGGGTGCTGGCGCTGGATGCGGCGGCTTCGACCGCGCTCGGCAACGCCACGCTGCAATTAACCAGCAGCAGCGCCGCCCTGCTGGATGACGACCGCAGTGTGGGCAATCTGGTGCTCAACGGCGGGCAGATCAAAGAAAACAATAATGGCCGCGTGTTTACCCTGACCACGGGCAACCTGGATTTGTCGGCGGGCGGCGCGCTGGCCCTGAATGTGCCGACCAATCTGCTGCCCCCGGTCATCCCGGCGCGGCCGTCCTATTTTGATCAGGACCAGATCAAGACCATCCAGGTGGTGCGCGCGACCGGCAGCGTAAGCGGCAGCGAGCAAGCCATCCCCTTGCTGCAGGCAGATGGCGTTACGCCGGTGTCGGATATCACCAATGTCAACGTGGTTGATGCGCAAAACAATGTGATTGGCGTGGCCACGTATAACGATGGCGCCACCACCAGCAGCGACGGCATCTGGTTGGGCTACAACCTGGTGCAACTGAATTTCAATCCAGGCCAGACCTTGCTGGTACAAGCCGACCCGGCGGGTGACAACACGCTGATCGCCAGACTGACCGGCAGCGGCAATGTCAATTTCTCTGGCAGTGGCGCGATGGTGGTCAACAATCCGGCCAACGATTACAGCGGCAATACCACGGTCAGCGCCGGCATCGTGCAACTGGGGCACGACCAGGCGCTGGGGCATACCGCTGATGTGGCCTTGAGCAGCGGCGCGGGGCTGGATCTGGCAGGCAAGACGCAAGATATCAGCAGCCTGCATGGCGCCAGCGGCAGCACGCTGGCTTTGAATGGCGGCACGCTGAATCTGGCACAAGGCGGGGTGAGTGCAGGCGCGCTGAGCGGCACCGGCATCCTGAATCTGAATGGGGGCGTGCTGGCCGTGCAGGGGGCGAATGCGGCACTGGCGGCGACGACGAATATCGCTGCGCCCACGCAAGTGACGCTGGATAACGTGGCGGGCCTGGGCACCGGCGCGGTCAATCTGGATGGCGAGCTTGATGTGCAAGGTGCGCAGGGTACATGGAGCAATCCGGTCAGCGGTGCAGGCAAGCTGAACCTGCAGAACCAGGCGCAACTGCTCATCCCGAACGCAGCGCCGCTGGCGCATTACGCGGGCACGCTGACGGTGGACAGCGGGGCGCAATTGAGCGGGCAAGAAAGTGGCGCGCTCGGCGGCGCCAGCATCATCAATAACGGCACGGTGGTACTGCAGAATGAGCAGGCCTGGACCATAGCCAATGCCATCAGCGGCAGCGGCAGCCTGAACAAAACCGGCAGTGGCACGCTGGTGGTGGACCAGGGCTTGAACTACAGCGGCGACACGCACGTGAGCGCCGGCACGCTGCAAGTGGGCAGCAATTCCAGCGGGCGGCTGGACAGCACGGGCACCGTCACGGTGGATAGCCCGGCCACGCTGACCGGCTTGGGCACGCTGCCGGTTCGGTTATCAATAACGGTCTGATCAAAGCCATGGACGGCGGCAGCGCCACCCTGGTCGCCCAGCAAGGCTTGCGCCGCAATATGATCCAGCCGCAAGTACGCATCGGCCTGAGCCCAAACAGCAATCTGACCATCGCCGGTGATCTGAGCAATAACGGCTTGATCGATCTGACCGGCAGCACGCCCGGCAATACGCTGACCATCAACGGCAATTACCGCAGCAACGGCGGCCAGCTCAAATTGAATACGCAATTGGGCAACGACAGCGCGCCGACCGACCAATTGATCGTGCACGGCAGCACGGCGGGGGCGACGGCGGTCAGCGTCAACAATATCCATGGCAGCGGCGAGCAAACCGTCAACGGCATCCGCCTGGTGCAGGTGGATGGGCAATCGGCGGGCACTTTTGCCTTGCAAGGGCGGGCGGTGGCGGGCGCGTATGAAGTATTTCGTGTTCCGCGGCAGCGCCAGCGGCG
>BBFD01000294.1 GCA_001313065.1 Silvimonas sp. JCM 19000 | reverse complement strand
CGTCCCCGGCCTGGCCGCTGCCCAAGTACCCTGCCTGCCAATCTGCTGGGGCGTCGCGCCGATGTGGTGGCTGCACGCTGGCGTGTGGAAAGTGCCAGCCAGGATATCAAGGCGGCCAAGGCCAAGTTCTACCCCGACTTCAATCTGAGTGCCGCCGTCGGCCTGGCTTCTTTGGGTCTGGGCGATCTGCCGCATTGGGAAAGCCGCTACGCGCAACTGGCCCCGGCCATTACGCTGCCGATTTTTTGATGGCGGCCGCCTGCGCAACAACCTGGCTGGCAAAGACGCGCAATACGACGTAGCCGTGGCGCAGTACAACCTGACGCTGGTGAACGCCGTGCACGATGTGGCCGCGCAGATCAGCGCGCTTAAATCGCTGCAAAAGCAGGTAGCGCAACAGCAAGACAGCATTCGCATCGCGCGCGAAGCGTTTGATCTGGCCATGCAGCGCTATCACGGCGGGCTGGGCAACTACGTGGATGCGCTGACCGTGGAACAACAACTGTATGCCGGCGAAATGCGTCTGGCCGCGCTGAATGCGCAGCAGATCGATGCCTCGGTGTTGCTGGTGCAGGCCCTCGGTGGGGGGTTTAACGCCGACGGCGCGCTGCCCGGCCAGGTCGACGCCAGCAGCGTCGCCAGCGCCCAATAAACGCCGCATACAAAGACAAGACATTTCGGCCTGGCCGAACTCAGCTAGCTTGAGGACATAAAAGATGAGCAACGAACAACAGCAAGCCGCGCCGCAAAAGCCGTCGCGCCGTACTTTCCTGCTGCGCCTGGTGGCCTGATTGTGGTGATCGCCGCCGTGGCGTGGGCGTTCTGGTATTACACCGTCGGCCGCTGGAACGAAGACACCGATGATGCCTATGTGCAAGGCAACGTGGTGCAGATCACGCCGCAAGTGCCGGGCACCGTCACCAGCATCGGCGCGGATAATGGCGCGCTGGTGAAAGTGGGCCAGCAACTGGTGGCGCTGGACCCCAGCGACGCGCATGTCGCCATGGAACAAGCCAAAGCCAATCTGGCCCGCACCGTACGCCAGGTGCGCGGTTTGTTCAGCAATGTGAGTAGCCTGCAAGCACAGGTGGCCGCACAGAACATCTCGCTGCAAAAAAGCGAAACAGGATTACGAGCGTCGTCTGGCGCTGGCTAAAACTGGCGCAATTTCGGCCGAAGAACTGAGCCACGCACAAGATGCGCTGGCGACGGCGCAGTCAGCCGTTGCTTCGTACGAAGGCCAGCTCAGCACCAGCAAAGTACTGGTCGAAGACACCGTAATTGCCAGCCATCCGGACGTGCAAGCTGCTGCCGCCAAGCTGCGCTCGGCCTATCTGGATGACGTGCGCACCAATCTGCAAGCGCCGGTCACTGGCTATGTGGCGCAACGTACCGTGCAAGTGGGTCAACGGGTGCAGCCGGGCACGCCGCTGATGGCGGTGGTGCCGCTCAACCAGGTGTGGGTGGAAGCCAACTTTAAAGAAACCCAGCTGCAACATATGCGCATTGGCCAACCGGTGACGCTGAAGGCCGATCTGTACGGCGGCAGCGTGGAATATCACGGCAAGGTGGAAAGCCTGGGCGTGGGTACCGGTAGCGCGTTCAGTCTGCTGCCGGCGCAAAACGCCACCGGCAACTGGATCAAGATCGTGCAACGGATTCCGGTGCGCATCACGCTCGACCCGAAAGAACTGGAAGCGCATCCGCTGCGCATTGGTCTGTCGATGGCGGTCGATGTGGAACTGCATAACCAGGATGGCCCGGCGCTGTCGCAAACCGCCGCCACCACGCCGGTCTTTACCACCGACATCTACAAGCAACAACTGGCTGCCGCAGACCAACTGATCGCCGATGTGATCCACAGCAATCTGCCCACCACTGTCGCCAAGAAGTAATCGTCATGAGCCATCCGACGTTTCGTCCGCCCAACCAGGCGCTGGCCACCATCGGCCTGTGTCTGGCCACCTTTATGCAGGTGCTGGACACCACCATCGCCAACGTCAGCTTGCCCACCATCGCGGGCAATCTGGGCGTGAGCTCGGATCAGAGCGCGTGGGTCATCACGTCGTTTGCGGTCAGCAACGCCATTGCGCTGCCGCTGACCGGCTTTCTGACCCGCCGCTATGGCGAGGTAAAGCCGTTTGTGTGGGCCACGCTGCTGTTTTCGCTGGCGTCGTTCTTGTGCGGCATTGCGCAGAGCATGGGCATGCTGGTGGGTTTCCGCGCCCTGCAAGGCGCGGTGGCCGGGCCCATGTATCCGATTACCCAGGCGTTGCTGATCTCGATCTACCCGGCCAATAAACGCGGGCAGGCCCTGGCCTTGCTGGCGATGATTACCGTGGTGGCGCCGATTGCCGGGCCGATTCTGGGCGGCTGGATTACCGATAACTACTCATGGCCGTGGATTTTCTTTATCAACGTGCCGATCGGCATCTTTGCCTCGTGGGTGGTATCGGGCCAGATGAAGGCCGGCCCGAGCGCCTGGAAAAAAAACCGCGCATGGATTATGTTGGCCTGGTCACGCTGATTATCGGCGTGGGCGCGCTGCAAATCCTGCTGGATAAGGGCAATGATCTGGACTGGTTCTCGTCCACCTTCATTATCTGGCTGGCGATTATTGCGGCGATTGCGCTGACGGTATTCCTGATCTGGGAACTGACCGATAAAGACCCGATCGTTAACCTCAAGCTGTTCCGCCATCGCAATTTCCGCTTTGGCACCATCACGCTGGTGTTGGGTTATGCCGGTTTCTTTGGCATGAGCTTGCTGCTGCCGTTGTGGTTGCAAACGCAGCTGGGTTACACCTCGGTGTGGGCCGGTCTGGCCACCGCGCCAATCGGCGTGCTGCCGGTGATTTTGACGCCGGTGGTGGGCAAATACGCGCCGCGCTTTGATTTGCGCTTGCTGGCATCGATCTCGTTTGTGGTATTGGCGGGCACCTCGTTCTGGCGCGGTTCGTTTACCACCGATGTCGATTTCCACACCGTGGCGCTGGTGCAGTTGCTGATGGGGCTGGGCGTGGCATTCTACTTTATGCCGGTGCTGTCGATTGTGTTGTCGGATCTGCAACCGCATGAAATCTCGGCCGGTTCGGGCCTGGCCACGTTCTTGCGTACGCTGGGCGGCAGCTTTGCCGCTTCGCTGACCACGTGGATCTGGCAACGCCGCGGCACCGAGCATCATGCACGCTTGACCGAACATATCTCGATCTACGATCCGGCCACGCAACAAGCCATGACGCAACTGGGCCACGGCAATGTCACACAAGGCGCGGCGGTGATGGATCGCATCGTGCAAGGCCAGGCGATGATGATGTCGACCATCGACTACTTCAACATGCTGGGCGTGCTGTTCCTGTCGCTAATCTTTGTGGTGTATTTTGCCAAACCACCGTTTGCGCCCAAAGGCGGCGGTGCCAGTGCCGCGGCAGCAGGCGGACACTGAGCGCGAAGCGTGCTCCGGGCACGGCAAACCAAAGGCATCCATACGGATGCCTTTTTTTTATGCGCCGACGGCCCGCTAGTCGTAATACACCGTCAAGGACATGCGCGCGTTTACGGTGCCGACCTCTACATTCTGATTGCCATGGGTGGCGACATAACGCGCGCTGAACGGGATATTGAACTGCTTGCCGTTGACCGTGCCCACCGCCAACGCGGTCGCGGGCGTCACGCCGCGCGTATCGGTGGAATCCGCCTGCAAGCGCACTGGCACGCCCGCATACAAGACCTGGATGCCAACACCACTGGCGGTGGAATACGGCGTCAGCCCAAGGACGTCGCTGCTATTGCCCAGGCGCACATTATCGCTAAGCACCACCGACACCCGTTTAAGGCTGCCGCCGCCGCCCGGACACGTCAGCCCAACCGTAAACGGGGTCAGTCCGATATTGGTTTCGTTATTCAAAAAAGTAACGCAGCAAGGCGGTGTTCATCTGCACGCTCAGGTCCGGCGTAGTGACAGAACAGGTGGCGGGCGACAGATGCCAGCGCGCGTTACTGGCCAGATTGAACGCCACCGTACGCGGCGCGACGGTACCCGCGCTGACATCCCCATCGCCGCCCACCCACACCCCGGCCAGGGCCGCGCTGGATAGATGAAAGCTGGCGCGCAGCAGTTTGTCGTCGAGCTCGATCGGGCCGGTCTTGACCAGGCTATAGGTCAGCACCCACGGCAAGGTGTTGGCCAGATATTTGCCCTCCGCCAGCGCCAGCCGCGGGCCGCCGCTTTCCAGCACCACCCCCAGCAGCGTGCCGCGGGTTTGATCCACCAGCGCGCCGCTCAAGCGAAAACGAATGCCAATGCCCGCCTTGCCGGTGGGATAAACCCCATCCGCCCCGACCGGGGTATCGCCCATCCAGCCGATGCTGCCGCCGCCATCGCGACAATCGAGCAAGCCATAGCCGATGCTGCGCTGCCAGCCATTGGCCACGCTGGTGCTGGTCCACGTGCCAAGGCGGCTGCCTATGGCTGATCCGGCTGGATGCGCACCGATCGGGCCACGATGTCCAGCGTGGTGCCGCGCCGGGCTGACGGCGTCATGCAGGCGGCCTGCGCCAGCAAGGGCAACAGCCAGAGCAAAGCCAGCAGATGACGCCCAGGCCGGAACAACATGGCGAGTCCTTTGCCGCACGCCGGCAAAAAAGTAATAGCGGCACCGCATCAGCGTTCCGCCTGCGGCAGACAGTGCACAGCCAGCGTCGGCAAGGGGCCGGTGCGCACGGTCGCGGCATCGAGTTGATATTTCGCCATGCACTGGATGCGGTTACGCGAGCCCCAGCGCACATTCAGCACGCCCATCGCGGCCAGGCCACTGACATAGCTTCGCCGCGCTCCCCCACCACGCCAGCTTCGTGGCCGCTGACGTCGTAGATTTGCGCGCCAAACGGCAAGGCCTTGCCCAGGCCATCCGTCAAGGTCAGCAAGGCCTTCTGCCGATGCGACTGGCAAAACTGACGCGGACCAGCGCACCCCGAGTGGGAACGACGCTGCTGATGGTGTCCTGCATTTCCACGCTGTCGTTGCGGCGCGCCGAGGATGGATCAAGTTCGATGCGATTGGCCCGATAGGCCGCCAGATTCGGCACGATGGCGTAACCGTGGCCATCGGTACGCACGCCCGGAAAAGACGCCACCGCCACATCGGGCGCGCCGTGGGTATCGATCAGCGCGGCGGTGTCGCCCAGGGCG
>BBFD01000293.1 GCA_001313065.1 Silvimonas sp. JCM 19000 | reverse complement strand
ATCAGCCAGGGCGCGCGCCGCAAACCAGAACACGCAGCTTCGCACAACCACGCGCCCAGCGACAAAGCCAGCAAACGCAACATGGTGCCGCCTTTGGCCAGTTGCGCCAGCGTGTGCAGGCCCAGGTCCACTTCGGCGCGCAGTCTGGCCGCGATCCGTGGGGCAAAGCGGGCGATCAGCGCAACCGCAGCGCGCGCGAGTGGGGCAAACGCTTGCGGAAACACCAGGATGACCAGGATGAGCAGCGCCACGCCGAGCAAAAAGCCCGCGCCGACCCCGGCAAAGCTGGAGCCTCCAGCCCGAACACGGCCAGCGCCAGGCCCAGCATCAGCAACAGCAACAGCAAATCCAGCAACCGCTCTACCAACAAGGTGGCCAGCACCCCGCCCGGACTCACTCCCAGCCGCTGGTTAAAACCAAATGCACGCAGCACATCGCCCGCCCGCAGCGGCAGCACATTGTTGGCGGCAAAGCTGGCCATAAAGGGACCGGCGCAACGCCACCAGGCGATATCGGGCCGCGCCGGTTTCAGCATGGTTTGCCAGCGTGCAATGCGCAGCGTGTAGCCGATGCCAAACAGCAGCAGCGCGGCCAGCACGTCCACCGGATTGGCGGTGGCAAAGGCATGCAGCAATTGGCCCGGATTGACATTGCGACCAATCAGCCAGACAAACGCCAACGCGATGATCGTGCCCAGCAGCAGGCGCAGTCTGGATTTACGCGCTTTGGCGGGCGCTGTGCTGGCCGCGGGGCCGCTGTAATCCGGCACCGTCATCGCCGGTCACCCACCGGGCTGCGACTGAGCATGGGTTCCTCGGCTCGGCTGGCGTAGCCGATGTATTCCTGCACCACATACAGCGGCCGCCGTTTGACCTCGCCGTAAATGCGCCCGATGTATTCGCCCAGGATGCCGACGCACACCAGTTGCACGCCGCCAAGGAACAGCACGGCGATCATCAGCGCGGTCCAGCCTTCCACCCAGATATTGGTAAACATGCGCAGCAGCAGCGCATAAATGATGCCCAGCATCGACAGCGCCGCGGCCGCCATGCCCAGGCCGATAGCCAGTTGCAACGGTTTGGTGGAAAACGACAGCACGCCGTCGGTGGCAAAGCGCAGCATTTTGCGCAGCGGATATTTGCTGACGCCGGCCAGGCGCGGTGCACGTTGGTAGGGCAAGGCAATCTGCTTGAAGCCCGCCCAGCTGACCATGCCGCGCACAAAGCGATCACGCTCCGGCATGGCGCGCAACACATCGACGATGCGACGGCTCATCAAACGGAAATCGCCGGTATCCAGCGGAATCGGCACGTCGGATAGCTTGTTGAGCAAGCGATAGAACTGGCGCGCACTGGCCAGTTTGAAGATGGATTCGCCTGGGCGTTCGGTGCGAGTGCCGTAGACCACGTCGTAGCCTTCGCGCCATTTGGCCAGCATCAAACGCATGACGTCGGGCGGGTCTTGCAGGTCGGCATCTATGATGATGACGGCATCGCCGCGTGCCGCGTCCATGCCTGCGGTTACCGCAATCTGGTGGCCAAAGTTGCGCGCCAGCCCGACCACGCGGATGCGTGCATCTTGCTCGCCCAGCAGCTTGAGTATGCTGCGTGTGCCGTCACGGCTACCGTCATCGACAAACACCAGTTCGGTGTCGGTATCGGCAGCCACGCTGTCGCAGAACATGCGCAACTGGCGCGCGGTTTCGGCGATGACCGGGTCTTCGTTATAACAAGGCACCACCACCGACAGCAGGGGGCGCGGCGCGTTTACCGACGTATCCATAGGCCTACCTGTGAGTTGCTATCTGCAAAGAACGGGTGCCAGCTGTACTGACTGCCGATGCTGTTATTGATGGTCTGCCAGGCGGCCAGCCCGGCGGCGGAATCCACCCGCGTCCACGCGATATAGCGCACGTGATTCACGCTGAGCCAGTCCAGCGCATCGGGCAGCGTGCCTTTATAAAAAAAAGCCTTGGTCCGGTCCGATTGCATCCAGACATCGGCCGCGCCGCATGCCACAGGCTGACGTGGTTGGGCCAGCCCTGCATTTCGATCTGACCCGAGAACAACTGCAACAGCGTCTGATTGGTGTACGCGTCACCCGTGACGTTTTCCAGCAGAATGCCGCGCGGCGCCACGCTGAGAAAGTTAACCATGTCACGCATCGGTGGGTCGCCTGTAAAGCCGCTGGCGCCATTCATGCGGCCCATATCGCCCTTGGGGGTGGCCCACCAGTAATAGACGGTGTCGTAGCCGTAGCAGACGGTAATCAACAGCAACGCCGCCAGCGCCACGCCACGTATCCAGCGCCGGGCACTGGCCAGCGCAATGGCCCCGAGCGCAAGCAAGGCGCCGCTCCACATCCAGCCCCACCATTTCATCGTGGTATTGGTGCGGGTGAACTTGCCGCCGGACGGTCCTGCACGTAGATAAATTCGCTCAGGATCAGCATCGCGCCAAACGCCAGCACCAGCATCAACGCAAACGGCCGGGTCCGGCGCTCAAACAAAGCCAGTAGCAGCAACAGCAGCAGTGGCCACATCAGTGCCACATAGCGCAGCCAGGGCGTGTGATCCATCCATTTGACCAGGTGGATGGGCGTGTTGATGGCCTGGTTGGCCAGGCCGCTGAGGTAGGGGTAGACCAGCAAGGCGCTGATCAGGCCACCGGCCAATAGCGCGGCCCAATCCGGTGGTCGTTTTTTGCAGATAACGCCAGCCGACCCACGCCGCTTGCAGCACCAGGGCAAACGGAAAAATCCAGGTGTTGGTAATCAACATCAGCGGCAAGGTGGCGGGCAACAAGCTTGCGCCAGACGCGGATGCCGGCAGGCGGCGGGTGCGACTTCCAGCCAGGCCAGCAAGGCCAGCGGCAAGAACAGCAGCAAAAAAGCTGCCCAGCGGCGGGTGGTAGTCGCCCAGAAAATATTGATAACCGAAGTTCTCCATCGGCAGATCGCGCGCCTCAAAGTCTGGCGTCGGTCTGGTTTCGGGCGTGAGTGGCGGAAACACGCTGCGGCCCAACGCCGTACCGTAGTCGGCGATGCGCGCATCGTAGCTGCCGATAAAGCGGGCGCTGGCCCACATATGATCGTTGGCGTTCCACTCGGGCGGATTGGCCGGTTTGTCATCGACCACCAGATGGATCAGCGGCGAAATGCCGGTGCCGCCTATCATTACCGCGGCCACCAACACCAGGCGTGGCAAGCGGTTCTTGATCAGGCGGCTGGCGAAATCCCAGGCCAGCGTGCCGATAGCGCCATCACCAGCACAAAGGCGATGTTGTAGGCAAAGCGGCATTCCAGCCCAGCAAACGGCCCATCAAGGCGGCACCGTAATGCTCGAACGCGTAGTAGAAATCAAAGCGATGCGGCGGGTACCAGATATCCAGCGGCGGCAAGGTGTCGCTGGATAGTAGTTCTGCATGAAGTACAGATCAGTAACGCGCTCGGAAGTCGGGTAGATGCTGGGGAACAGGAATTTCCAGATCAGCCCGTAGGCAAAGGCCACGCCCAATACCACTTCGCCGCGCCAGAACGCCGAGGTATTCCAGCGTGGGCGTTCCCACCACACGATGGCGGCGGCGATGGCGGCAGTGAGTGGCCACGCCCAGTTGATATTGCCCAAGCCGCAGAAATGCTCAAACGCGCAGACCAGCAGCGTGATGCTGAGCACGCCCACCACGCGCGCCAGCGGATAGGGCAGCACACGGCCAAACAGCAAAGTGACGCCCGCCAGATGCAGCCACAACAAAGCCAGGCTGCCCAGCAAAAAGATCATCGCCATCAGCGGCGCTCCCACAGGCCGACTTCCTGCCCGTTATTGTTATTGAAGGCACGCCAGATGTACTGGCCCGCCAGCGCGGTTTTCATGCGCTCAAGCGCGGCGGCATCGCGTTGCTGGTCGTCTGGCTCCAGACGATATAACGGATGCGATGATCGGCCGCCCAGCGCCCGGCATCGGGCAAGCCGCCGTGGTAAAGCGCGCGCACCATATCGGCATCGCGCCCGATAAACCATGGCTGATTGCGCCACAGGCCTTCGTGATCAGGCCAGCCCAGTGCCGACGGTTGGCCGCTGTGCAGGGCATAGGCGCCATGCACGCTGTAGCTGCCAGCATCCAGCCCTTCCAGCACCAGCCCGCGCGGCGCATTGCGCAGATAAGTAACCATGCTGCGCGCCCCTTGCTGCTCGTAGAGCCAGCCTTCGCCAGCCAGTCGGCCCGCATGGGTTTTGGGATGAAACGCCCAGTATTGCGCTTGCGGAATCACATACAGGCAGACCGCCAGCAAGGGCATCCACGCCAGCACCCGCCGCAGCTTGCACGGCAGCGCCAAAGCAAAAATGCCCAGCACCGCCAGTGCCGCCGGATACAACCATGACCACCATTTAATGACCGCGTTAAAGCGGTTGTAGCGCCCGGCGTTGGGGTCATCAACAAACACGATTTCGGTGATGGCCAACAACACGATCACGCCCCACGCCGCCCACCAACTGCCGCGCGCTTTGGGTCCGGCACTGAGCGTAATTGCCAGCAGCCACAACACCGGCCACCACAGGGCAAGAAACTGACGGACTGGGGTGTGGTCTTCCGGCTGCACCAGGCGGATCGGCGTGCCGAGGGCGTTAGGGGCAAAGTGGGTGAGGAAGGGATAGATGGCCAGCGCGCCGACGATCAGACCGGCCAGCAAAGCATGCCAGGCCAGCCTGCGGGGCGCGGTGTTGCCAGACTGCCCAGCCCAGCACCAACAGCCCTTGCAACGGCAAGGTCCATGGGTTGAGCGCCAACAAAACCGGCTGCGCCAGTCCGATCAGAAAAGTAAGCGTGCTGGCGCTGGGGGCGGCGGTGGTCGCAGGCGGTAGTGCATCCCCGGCATCGGGCGGTTGCGCCACGCCAGCACACCCATCAAACCCAGCGTGAGGAACAACAGCGCAAAGCCGCCCAGTGGCGGATGCAGATCGCCCAGATAGGTGTAATACGACAGCGTTTCCAGTGGCAGATCGCGCGGTTCTGTGCCCGCTTCGGCGCGGGGGAACAAAGCCTGGCCGAGCGATGTATTGACTTGCTGATCGTACAAACCCACAAAGCGCGTATTGCTCCACAAGCGCGTGACGGCGCTGGCATCGTCATGGGGCAAGTCATAGATCAGCGGGATGAGCGGCGCGACCCCGGTGCCCCGATCAGCA
>BBFD01000292.1 GCA_001313065.1 Silvimonas sp. JCM 19000 | reverse complement strand
CCGGTCCAGCAGCGGGCGGCCACCAGTCCAGCAGCGGCGCGCCGGGAAAGTGGCAAGCCGCAAACGGGCAGGTACAATGGCGGCCGCAACCTTGATCCTGGAAATCGCATGAGCGCCCTACCGCAAGTCCAACCGCTGGACGACACCGAAATTGACCGCCTCGACACCTTTCTGATGTGCCCGCGCACGCCCGACGCCACCATGGACATCGAAATGCTCGATGGCTTTCTGGTGGCGCTGACCGTCGGCCCGGAAGCCGTGCCCGAGGAAGAATGGCTGCCGGCCATTTTTTGATAATCAGCCGCCCGAGTTTTCTGATCAGGTCGAAGCGGACGACATCCTCGGCCTGATACGCCGCCACGCGGCGGTGATTGCCGATGCCTACTCCGCCAGAAACCGCAATCGCGCCACCGAAGAGCCGCTGTACTACCCGCTGGTGCTGCAAGACGAAGGCCTGGACGAAAAAAATGGCAAGAAACCGTCGGCGCGTATTGGGCGGCGGGCTTTCAGTCCGGCATCGCGCGCGGCTGGATGCCTGGGCCGAATTGATGGATGCGGACGGTGAGTTTGTCGAGAACGTCTACAAGATCAGCGCGCTGCATCAAGATGCCAGCGACGCCGAAGGCGACGACGACACCGGCATCGAACCGCTGACCATCGGCCAGCGCGAACAACGCCTGGCTGAACTGCATGCTGGTGGAAGACATCATGTACACCTGGCTGGAAAAGAAATTCGGCCAGGTCGAACAAGTGGTCAACACCGAACCCAAGGTCGGCCGCAATGATCCCTGCCCCTGCGGCAGCGGCAAAAAAAATTCAAGAAGTGCCACGGCGCCTGAGCGCTGGCCGTTACCCATCGACAAAGTGAGCGTTATGCATCGTCTTGTGATCCAGGCCCCGGAAATCGCCACCCAGAACCTGAAACAACTGGCGCGCTTATCCGGCGCCGGTGAAATCCAGGCCATCCACCAACAGGCTTTCCGTTTGATTGGCGCTGACATCAGCAACCAGGAAGCCGTGGCTGATTTTTGCGAATCGGCACAACTGGATTGGGCCTTTATTCCGGAAGACCTGAGCGTGCGCGATATCGGTCTGGTGGTGATGGATATGGACTCCACGCTGATCACCATCGAGTGCATCGACGAAATCGCCGATATGGTGGGCATCAAGCCGCAAGTGGCCGAGATTACCGCGGCCGCCATGCGCGGCGAGCTCGATTTCAAGGCCAGCCTCACCCGGCGCGTGGCCTTGTTGGCTGGGCTGGAGGTGGGCGCGCTGCAACGGGTGTACGACGAGCGACTGCAGCTGATGCCGGGCGCGAGAAGATGCTCAAAGGCTTTCAGCAAGCGGGCGCGCAAACGCTGCTGATCTCGGGCGGCTTTACGTATTTCACCGACAAGCTCCAGCCGCGCCTGGGCCTGACCCATACCATTGCCAATGTGCTGGAAGTGGCCGACGGCAAACTCACCGGTCGGGTGCAAGGCGATATCGTCGACGCTGACCGCAAACGCACCGAACTGCTGCGCCTGCGTGATGAGCTCGGCCTGGCCGCCCACCAGGTGGTGGCGATGGGCGATGGCGCCAATGATTTGCCCATGCTGCACGCCGCCGGCTTTGGGGTGGCCTGCCATGCCAAACCCAAGGTGCAAGCCGAAGCACCGTACTGCATCAATTACGTCGGGCTGGATGGCGTGCTGAATTACTTTCTGTAATGGCCACACTGCAATAAAAAAGGGTGACTCGATGAGTCACCCTTTTTTTTGCATCAGCACCAGGCTGCGCGCGCAGTGTTTATTTAAACAAATCCAGTATCTTGCTGCGATCTTCGGCCACATCCGAGGCGGCCGCCGGATCGCTGGCATCCTCATCGCTGGGCTCACCCACATCAACGCTAGCGACAAAGCCATTGCCCGGCGTTTTATCGGCAAAGTACAACTCGCCATTGATCACCGCCACGTCGTCAGGCGGCTGCGCTTCATACATCGGTACGTTGCGCAGTGCTTTATCCATAAACGAAATCCACAGCGGCAGCGCCAGTTGCGCGCCAAATTCGCGACTACCCAGGCTGCGCGGCTGGTCGTAGCCCAGCCAGGTAACCGCGACCAGGCTGTGCTGGTAGCCGGCAAACCAGCCGTCAACAGCATCGTTGGTGGTACCGGTTTTACCGGCCAGATCGGTGCGTTTGAGGATATTGGAATTGGCCGCCGTACCATGCTGCGCCACGCTTTGCAGCAAGCTGTCCATGATGTAGGCATTGCGTTCACTGATAATGCGCGGCGCATCTTTGCCCGCCATAGTCGGCTTGGCCTGCGAAATCAAGGTGCCGCGGGCATCGGCCACCTGCGCAATCAACCACGGCGCCACGCGATACCCACCGTTGGCAAACACGGCATAACCATTGGCCAATTGCAGCGGCGTGACCGCCCCCGCCCCCAGCGCCATGGTCAGATAGGCCGGGTTTTTTGGCCGGATCAAAGCCGAACTGCGCGGCGTACTGCTGGGCATATTGCGGAGTGATGTAATTAAGCGTGCGGATCGCCACCAGGTTCTTTGACTTCTGCAAACCACGGCGCAAGGTGATCGGGCCTTCCGGCTCGTCATCGTCTTTGGGGTCCCATTGCTGGTTGCCGGTTTGTTCGGCGGTCAGACTGAAGGGCGCATCGTTGACCAGCGTGGCCGGGCCCAGGCCTTTTTCCAGCGCGGCCGAATAAATAAACGGCTTAAAGGTTGAGCCCGGCTGACGCCATGCCTGAGTCACATGGTTGAACTTGTTGCCGTCGGCCTCAAAACCACCGACCAGCGCACGGATGGCGCCATTATCAGGCGCAACCGCAATCAGCGCGCCTTCGACTTGCGGCAACTGCTGATCTGCCACTCGCCCTTGGCGTCCTTGTTGATCCGCACCACCGAACCAACCTGAATGCGCAACCTGGCGCTGGCGTTGGCGCTGAGTGCTTTGGCGGCAAACTTGAGTCCATCACCGCTTAGCTCCACCGCATCACCTTCGCTCGGCTGCACCAGCAGCTTCTTCGACGTGGCCTGCAACACCACCGCGGCCAGCAGATCGCCGTTGTCCGGATATTGTTCCAGCGCGTCGTCTATGGCTTGCTGTCGGTCTTCGGCGGCGTCGGGCAATTGCACCAGACCTTCCGGGCCGCGATAACCGTGGCGGCGGTCATAATCCATTACCCCGGCGCGCACGGCTTTATAAGCGGCATCCTGATCCACCGAATTAATCGTGGTGGTGACTTCATAGCCGTGGGTATAGGCATCGTCCTTGTATTGCGCATACAGCGTCTGGCGCACCATCTCGGCCACATATTCGCCATGCACGGCAAACTGGTTGCTACTGGCCACCACGCGCACCGGTTCGGCCACGGCAGCCTGGTATTGCGCCTGGTTAATGTAGTTGAGCTCAAGCATGCGCTTGAGGATGTATTCCTGACGGATTTTGGCGCGCTTGTAGTTATTGACCGGATTGTTGGCCGACGGCGCTTTGGGCAGGCCGGCCAGCATGGCGGCCTGGGCCAGATCGATCTGGCGCAGGTCTTTACCAAAATAAACGCGCGAGGCGCTGGCAAAGCCATAGGCGCGCTGGCCGAGGTAAACCTGATTCATATACAGCTCAAGAATCTGGTCTTTGCTCAGCGCATGTTCGATCTTGTACGCCATCATCACTTCGTACAGCTTGCGCGTGGCCGTTTTCTCGCGCGTCAAAAAAAGAAGTTGCGCGCCACCTGCATGGTGATGGTGCCGCCGCCCTGGGTAGCCGCGCCGTGGGTCACGTCCGCCACCAGCGCACGCATCACGCCCACGTAATCAACGCCGCCGTGTTCATAAAAGCGACTGTCTTCGATTGCCAGCACGGCTTGTTTCATCACTGGCGGGATATCAGCAAACTTGACCACGCTACGGCGTTCTTCGCCAAATTCGCCAATCAATACGTGGTCAGCGGTGTATACGCGCAGCGGGACCTTGGGCTGGAAGTTGGTCAGCACATCCAGCGGCGGCAGTTTGGGCACCAGCAGCACGCCCACATAAGCAACGATCAAGCCGCCAAGGGCGATCAGGGCGGCCAGCAAACCAACAATAATGGCCAGAAAACCGGCCTGGCGGCGTGGCGCGGTAGCGCGCGATTGTGCGGGGTGTTGCGGCATCTTGTGCGTAATGAGCCTGGAAGACGGAGGCATGATCATACCGGCCTCTGTGCACCCTGTCAGAAACCGGCATCACCACGCCATTGGATTACGAGAAGCGTTGTTGCAGCATCAGGCCAGCCGCTTGATCACGGCATCCCAGTCACGGCGCAAGGCTGGCGCAGCAATTGCATATTCGGGTACCACGGGCTGTCATCGCGTTTTTCCAGCCAGCGCCAGTCGGTTTTATGTTTTGGCAATAATACCCAGCACTCCTTATCCATGGCGCCCGCCACGTGCGCGGCGGCAGTGTCGACGCTGATCAACACATCCAGTTGCGCCAGCAAGGCGGCGGTATCGGCAAAGTCGCTGATCTGGCTACCCAGATTAAACAGATCGCCCCGTGCCGCAGCGGCGACGGCCTCCTCTTCGCCACTGCCTTTTTGCACGCTGATCCAATGCACGCGGTCGCCCATCGCATCGAACAAGGGTTGCAAGGTGTGCAGACCAGGCAAAGAACGGTCGATGTCGTTGCGGTTGCCCGCGTTGCCCTTCCAGACCAGGCCTACCCGCGGTTTGCGCGGACCCGGGCCAATGGCGGCGTCCACACGCTCGGCCCATTGCGCCAACACTTCGGCCGAGGCCGCCAGATACGGCACGTCACGGGCAAATTCGTTTTCGGGAATTTGTGACCACAAGGGCAGGCTCAGTGGCAGCGTCCAGAAATCGTGCGGCACCAGCCGGTGCAGGCCGTCGCCCTGGGTCAGGATTTCATCCACGCCGGGCAAGGATTGCAGCAGGCGTTTGAGCGGCGTTTTGGTCACCAGCGTGATGCTGCGCGCGCCCATGCGCTTGAGCGCTGGCACAAATCGACAGAACTGGATCTCATCGCCAAAGCCTTGCTCGGCCCAGATCAATAAAGACTTGCCCGCCAGCGCTTCACCCCGCCACTGCGGAAACGGCAGCAGCGGCAGCAAGGTCGGTCGGTCGCGCATGCGCGGGTCGGAGCGCGATTCGTGTTGCACCCATCTCTGGCATAACGCCCCTGCGCAGCAATAG
>BBFD01000291.1 GCA_001313065.1 Silvimonas sp. JCM 19000 | reverse complement strand
GGTCATGAATCGGTGTGCGTTGCCCGGCCCCCAGACAAAGCTCACCACCGAGAAGCGCTCCGCCCCGTCCACGTATAAGGCGTACTGACGATAGCGTTGCGGGTCTGGCTGCGCGTATTCGGGCGGCAGCCAGTCATCGTGGCGCACCAGCGCCGCCAGCGCCGTCGCCACCTGGTCCAGCAAGGGCGCTTCGTCCTGCGTGTGCGCCACAGCGGCGCTGATCTGATGCACAAACTGGCGCAAACGTTGGTTGGCGTTAATCGGTTCTGTGGCGACGGTCATGGCGGCTCCTTGCCTCAAAAGTTGTATTGCTCGCTCAGCAAATACGTGCGCGGTGCGTTGTAATTGGCGTAATTGGCCGTGGTGCCGGGCGTATATGACGCCGACTGGATATAGGCATCGTTCAGCAGATTGCTGATCGAGAAGGTGGTCACCCAATGTCCGTCGGCCGAGGTATAGCTGGTATTGGCATTGATGAATTTTTTTGCGTCGGGATCTTGAACGGATCGGTATTCATCGGATTGGCATACGAGCTGGTCTGGAACTGGATATCCGCATTCACTTTCCAGGCCCCGGCCAGGCTGGCAATCGGCAACACATAGCCGATGGCGGCGCTGGCATTCCATTGCGGCGAATAAGTCAGATATTTGCCTGCCGCATTGGTCCCTGCCCCACCCGCATTGACGAAATCGTCATAGACCGCATGCAGATAAGCCACATTGGCGGACAGCGACAAACCGCTAAGCGGCCGCGCGCTGGTTTCCAGTTCCACGCCCCAGGTATGCGCCCCGGCGGCATTAAAGCGTTGCGATACGCCGGTCGAGGGGTCCAGCGCCGTCGCTTGCAAATCCGAGTAATCGTTGTAGAACACATCGGCATTCACGCGCAGTTTGCGGTTATACCAATCGCTCTTGATCCCGGCTTCATAAGTGGTCACCGTTTCTGGCGAAAACGGCGTAGTGGCCGCCAATGCGCTGGGGGCGCGATTGTCGTAACCACCGGCTTTGAAACCGCGTGCGATATAGGCGTACTGGTTCAGCGTGGGCGTCCATTGGTAGTCCACGCCAATCTTGGGGGTAAAGCTGGACCAGCGATGATTGTCGCTGGTCTGGAAATCTGTGCCGGTGACTTGCTGCTGCGCATTCAAAAACAGATGGCTGTAATCGAAGTCTTTTTTTCTCTTCGGTAAAACGCAAACCCAGCGTGCCGCGCCATTGCTCGGTGAACTTGTAATCGCCCTGGCCATATAGCGCCACACTGTCGGTCACCGTGGTGCTGTATTCGCCGTAGCGGCTGACCTTGTTGCTGGCCACGCTATAGGTATTGTTGTTGCGATCGGCGAGAAAATTCTCGTGATAAAAGAACAGGCCGGTGCTGAAATCAAAGCGGTCGTAATTGCCGTTAAGCTGGAATTCCTGAGTAAAGTAATGCTGCTTGTAGTGAATCAGGTTTTGTTGGATCACGGCGGCCTGGCCCGAATTGTCGTAATCCACCGGCTGGTTAAAGGCCGAATACGCCGTCACCGATTTGAACTGCAAATGATCGTTAATCTGATCAATCGCGCGCAGCACGGCCGAGCCTTGGTTCAGGCCGTTTTCCGGGCTCAGCGATGACAAAGTCAGATACGGGTTATACGTGCCCGGGCCCTGATTGCGCGGCGTATAGCTGGTGGTATCGCTGCGGTCGACCAGCGCATTAATGGTTAATTGCACATCCCATTGCTCATCCGGTTTGGCGCGCAATTTGCCGCGAAACGCGGTGATATCGACATTGTTTACATCCTGGCCACGCGTGGGGTCCCAACTGGTGCCGTCGCGCGTTAGCCGGATAATCGACGCGCTGCCAAACAACACGTCATCCTTGATCGGGCCGCTGACCAGCGCGCGCAGATTGGCCGCGTTGTAATTGCCGCCGCTCAACTGCACATATCCGCGCGTGGTTTCGTCGGGGTCGGCGGTGATTACGCGCACTGCGCCCGCTGAGGAATTGCGGCCATATAAGGTGCCTTGCGGACCGCGCAATACCTCAACCTGTTGCACGTCGTTAAAGTCGAGCATCGAAGAAATGGCGCGCGGGATATACAAATCATCGGCATACACCGCCACCGCCGATTCCTGGATCGGATCGGATTCGCCGATGCCGCGCAGCGAATAGGTTTGCGTGCTGTAGCTGATCGACGCGCGCGGCATATTCAGATTGGGCACGCGGCCGGCCAGATCGCGCACCGAATCAATGCCCTGATCTTCCAGTTGCTGTTCGCTGAATGCGCTAATGGCAATCGGCGTTTTTTTGCAGGCTTTCTTCTTTGTGCTGCGCGGTCACGGTCACATCAGGAATGGTATCGGCGTTATCTGCAGCAAAGGCCGTGCTGGCCAATGCCGCCAGCACGGCGATATAAACTGCGGCCGGTTTGGGCGCAAACGCCCCCGACGCTCGCCCGGACAGGCGTTCGGAATTGATCATCTTATGAGTCCCTGAAAGTCTGGTTTTATGGCGCCGGGCTTAAGCCAGTACGCTGTTTAATTGTTTGTCCCATAACGGCGCCACATTCACGCGTTTGGGAATCACGCCGTTATCGGCAAATAAATCGGCCACGGCTTGTTGCGATTTGATGGCGGCATCGTCGATTTTGACCAGACGCGGATCGGTACTGCGCTGGTGGAATTCATCCAGAAAAATCGAACCAGGCACGCCGGTAATCTGGCTGGCGCGCGCGGCCCACAAATCGGGATGCGCGGTTTGCCATTGATAAACCTGTTGCTCGCGTTGCAGATGAATGCCGATGGCTTCGCGCCGCAATGGGTCGGCCAGCGCGTCTTTGTGCGCGGCCATCAAATAATTGCCGGACAAATAACCATTGGCGGTTTTTTAAAACCCGCGCGCCTTTGGCCTGGGCAAATTGCACCACCAGGCCATACACCACCCACGCATCCAGTTGCCCACTCTGGAATGCCGCCAGGCCATCCTGCGGCGATAACGACACCGGCGTCACATCGCTAAAGCTGAGGCCTTTTTTCGCGCAATAAACGCAGCAAAAAAGTAATGCGAGGTGGTCGAGCGCACATAGCCAATGCGCTTGCCTTTCAGTTCGCCCACGTCTTTGATCGCCGAGCCTTTCGGCACCAGCATCACCTGGTTATTGACGTCGCCTTTCAGTACCGCCACCAACCGCAACGGCGTATTGGCTTGCACGGCAAAAAATCGGCGGAATCTCGCTCATGCCGCCCACATCAATCGAGCCGGCGCTGATGGCCTCAACAATCAGATTGCCGCCCGAGAATTCGGCGTATTCGGCGCGATAAGGTGGATTAGCCAGCCCGGCATCTTTCAGAAAATATGAGTTGTCGCCTTTGAAGCGCGCAATCCTTAAATCGATATTGCTTAGCCCGGCCGACGCCGCGTAGCTGGCCAGCGGCCAGGTGCCCAAAGCCAGTGCTGCGCCACTCAACAAGCCCAAAGTCTGACGGCGGCCCGCATTGAAGTTTTTTATGGTTCATGGCGTCACTCACTGCGCGCTGTCGGATTTGGGCGCTTCAGACACCAGCGCCACTTTGTTAAACCCGGCGTCGCTGATCTGGCCCATGGTTTCCACCACCTTGCCGTAGGCAATACTGCGGTCGCCTTTGACATGGATATGGCGCTCATGGTCGCCACCCGATGCGGCTTTCAGCGCCACCAGCAAACCGCTGGCGCCCACCGGCGTTTTGTCGATATAAACCTTGCCCGCGGCGTCGAGGCTGACCACCAACGGCGGCTTGGGGTCGGTCAGCGGCTTGGCGTTGGCCTTGGGCAGATCGACATTGATGCCGGTGGCCATTAACGGCGCGGCCACCATAAACACGATCAACAGCACCAGCATCACGTCCACCAGCGGCGTGACATTGATTTCGCTGACCGCACTCGGCACCAGCGGATTGGTATTGCCTGCCAGTTTTGCGCCCATGGTTATGCGGCCTCAGCGGCAAGCTGGCCGATTTCGCTGCGGCGTGCCTGGTCTTGCTGCACGCGCACCGACGGCGCTTCGTTGGCGGACAAGCGCCGCGACAATTCCACTTCGGTCAGCCCGATCAGCGTGCCGAGCGGTTGGCATAGTTGCCCAGATCGCCCGCAGCACGGTTGTAGCCACCACGGCCGGGATCGCAGCCACCAGACCCAGCGCGGTGGCAAACAGCGCTTCGGCGATGCCGGGCGCCACCACCGCCAGGCTGGTGTTGTTGGTAGCGGCAATGCCCTGGAAGGCGTTGATAATGCCCACACCGTGCCAAACAAACCCACAAACGGCGCCACCGAACCAATGGTGGCCAGCACTTGCAGCCCCTTTTGCAGGCGTTCGATTTCCACGCCCAAGGCAATCTGGCCGACGCGGTTCAGGCGTTCTTTCAGGCTGTCTTTGTCGTGGCTATTGCCGGTCAGGCCGCGGCGATGGCTTTCGCGCCACTCGGCAGTGATTGCGCTGTGGATACGCGCAAACGGATCATCGGGATGCGTGGCCAGTTCGTTTTCCAGCGGCCGCAACGACGGCTCGCTGGCCGCCCCCGCCAACCATGCCCGCGCCTGCTTTTGCAGACGGCCAAACTTGAGCAGCTTGTCCAGAATTACGCCCCAGCTGGCGACGGATGCCACCGCCAGCAAAATCATGATTGCCTTGACCACACTATCGGCCTGCAAAAACAAAGCCAACGGCGACAAATGGGCGGCGACGGCAGCGCCTGCCAAAGGAATTTCGGTTGCCATAACAAGATCTCCAGGGATGGTTAACAACTTATTTCGTCAAATTTTTTTGTGTGCGCAAATAGGGTGGGTCGCGACCCACCACTCAATGCCAAAGAACAGAACCGCAACCTCGGCGTTTTTTCGCTGCAGTGGGGGTTCACTCATGCGCCCAACTTGTACGCAATCGCGCCAGTCAACTTGTAACTACTCGCCCCCAGATCCGGCAGCTTGGGAAACGGCGCAGCAGCCTTCAGCGCCTCTTCCGCCGCTTTGTCCAGGCTCTCCACGCCACTGGCTCCAGCTCATAACTGAGCAACTCACCGGCCGGGCTTAACACCAGGTGATACACCACCCGCCCTTCTTGCCCGCGCAATTGCGCGGCCTTCGGGTAATGCCCGGCCGCAATGCGTTGATGCGCGCGAATACTTTGTTGACGTAATCGGTGGGGATGCCGTCGCTCGCGCTGGCCTTGGCCACCGGGGCC
>BBFD01000290.1 GCA_001313065.1 Silvimonas sp. JCM 19000 | reverse complement strand
GGCTTCTTGCGCGACGGCCTGGCCTTGCGCGTTAAAGATGGGCTGAAACACGCTGGCCAGTGTCAGCCCCAGCGCGCGTACGGTAATGCCGCGCGTGGCGTCGATGCCAAATTCGGCATCGGGCCAATCGGTGCGGATAAAGTCCGGTAACGGCACTTTCAGCACATTGCTGTCGGGCGTTACGCCGCTTACATCGATCATCTCGGCGTGGCTTCCTGTGTTTTTAGCGCGCAAAAAAAAGCCAGGCCGTCGCAGACCTGGCTGGCGGTAACGGCGCGCTGCGTAATGCGATGGCGCGACGGACAGATTACTTGTTGGGCTGCGGCGTCAGACGCAGATACGGCCGCACCGCGTTGTAGCCCTTGGGAAAGCGCTGCGCGATTTCGGCTTCGTCCTGCAGCGACGGCACGATGACCACGTCGTCACCATCCTGCCAGTTGGCGGGAGTGGCCACTTTGTGGTGGTCGGTCAGTTGCAGCGAATCAATCACACGCAAAATCTCGTTGAAATTGCGGCCGGTGGACGCCGGGTAAGTCAGCGTCAGGCGGATTTTTTTTGGTCGGGTCGATCACGAACACCGTGCGCACGGTGGCATTGGCCAGCGAGTTGGGGTGGATCATGTCGTACAGCGTGGCCACGGTTTTGTCGGCGTCAGCCAGGATGGGGAAATTAACGCGCGTGTTTTGCGTTTCGTTAATGTCGGCAATCCATTTGTGATGCGATTCCAGCGGATCAACGCTCACGGCCAGGGCTTTGACATTGCGCTTGGCAAACTCGTCTTTCAGCTTGGCCGTGTAGCCCAGCTCGGTGGTGCACACCGGGGTGAAATCAGCCGGATGCGAGAACAGCACAATCCAGCTATCGCCGGCCCATTCATGAAAATGGATGGGGCCTTCAGACGATTCTTGCGAGAAATCGGGGGCGATGTCGCCGAGACGCAGAGTCATGGTATTTGCTCCTGGAACGTTGCGGGCGTCGCCCACGCGGGGCGACGCGCATTCAGAACGGACGGCTGGGATCAGCGACCAGCGTTATAAATTTGATCGAACACGCCGCCATCGCTGAAGTGGGTTTGCTGGGCTTTGGTCCAGCCACCAAACACATCATCGATATCAAACAGCGCCACTTTCGGGAACTGATGCGCGTACTTGGCGTAAACGTCCTTGTCGATCGGGCGATAGAAGTTACGCGCGGCGATTTCCTGGCCTTCCTTGCTGTACAGGAACTTCAGATATTCTTCGGCCACTTTGCGCGTGCCCTTCTTGTCGACCACTTTGTCCACCACAGCCACCGGCGGCTCGGCCTTGATCGAGATGGTCGGTGCGACGATGTCGAACTTGTCTACGCCAAATTCTTTTTTTGCGACAGCACGGCTTCGTTTTCCCAGGCCAGCAACACGTCACCGAGGCCACGCTGGGTAAACGAAATGGTGGAACCGCGCGCGCGGTGTCGAGTACCGGCACGTTCTTGTACACCTTCTGGATGTAATCCTTGGCCTTGTCGTCGCTGCCGTAGGTCTTCTTGGCCCAGCCATACGCGGCCAGATACGCCCAGCGCGCGCCGCCGCTGGTCTTGGGGTTGGCGGTAATCACTTTGACGTCCGGACGGATCAGATCGGTCCAGTCCTTGATGTTCTTAGGGTTGCCCTTGCGCACCAGGAACACGATGGTAGAGGTGTACGGGGTGGCGTTATCGGGCAGCTTTTTTTTGCCAATCGGGCGACAGCAGCTTGCCTTTGTCGGCCAGCACATCGATGTCATACGCCAGCGCCAGCGTAACTACGTCCGCCTGCAGGCCATCCAGCACCGAACGCGACTGCGCGCCCGAGCCACCATGCGATTGGCGGATCGATACGTCGTCACCGGTTTTGGCTTTGTAGTACTTGGCAAACGCTTTGTTGTAATCCTGATAGAGCTCACGGGTCGGGTCATACGACACGTTGAGCAATTCAAAGCTGGCGGCCAAGGTGGAAGTGGCAGACAGAGCAATTACAACCGAGGCGAGCAGGGGCTTCAAACGCATGGCGGGCGGTCCTTATAAGCATGTTTTATTTAAACAGCCCAAATCTTGCCATTGCGTTATTAAGGAGTGAAAGACTAATAAAGCAGCTTTTTTATAATTACGAGAAATAAACTGTTAAATCATGGGCTAACGTCAGGTGACAGGCCAAACGCACGGTATCGGGCGTGTCGATCTCACCGGTTGCGGCATCCGGCACAATGCGCGCCAGCACATTGCGCTCCATCTTGCCCATGGCCAACGGCGCAGGCTGCGCGGCATGCGCAATCCGCACCCGGCACGCGCACACGTGCCCTGCCCGCAACGCCAGCCAAAGGCAAACGCCCCGACATCGCTAACGGCCGCACCACATCAATCAGGCGCATACCGGCGCTGGCCGTCGCCACCACCGGCGCATCCAGCCGATCAGATACAAACGTCAATGTGATCATGCGGACTCATAGGGTGGGTCGAGACCCACCATCCAAAGCGGCCCGTTGGGACAGCAAGGTTGTGAGCATCACCTGTGGGGGACGGGCTTGATCTACCCAAGGCGCGGCAAATTGAAACAACAGCGTTCAAATCATGGGGTTTGAGTGGTGGGTCCAGACCCACCGTATGCGGCGGCGCAGATCCACCCGGTACCAGCGGGACCATCCGGCAGCCATGGGCTATGGCTTCTTGTACGCCACGCAATCGACCTCGACTTTGCAGTCGATCACCATGCTCGACACCACACAAGCCCGCGCCGGTGGGTTCTCGCCAAAGTATTCCTTGAACACTTTATTAAACGACTGAAAATCACGCGGATCATCCAGCCACACGCCGCAGCGCACCACATGCTCCACGCCGTAACCCGCTTCATGCAGGATGGCGATCAGGTTCTGGATGGTCTTGTGCGATTGCGCGACGATGCCGCCATCGATCACTTCGCCGTTTTCCATCGGGGTCTGGCCGGACACAAACAGCCAGCCATCCGCACCCGCCGCGCGGGCAAACGGCAGATGCTGGCCGCCGGTGCCGGTGCCGCTGGTGCCGATACGAATAATGTCGCTCATCTTGTTTTCCTCGGGGTTCATACCGTGCCCACACGGCCACGGCGGATAAAGCGGCCAGCGCGGGCCGCCGTCGGTTGTTTGTCTTGCGCGCTCAGCTGGCCGTTGACCCACACCGCGTGGATGCCATCGGCGGCTTGCTGCGGTTGGGTAAAGGTGGCGGTATCGCGCACGCGGGCGGGGTCGAACAGCACCAGATCGGCAGTAGCCCTGGCGGATCAGCCCGCGCTCGGTCAGGCCAAAGCGCGCCGCCGACAGTCCGGTCATCTTGTGGATGGCGGTGGGCAAATCGAACAGTTTTTTTTCTTCGCGCACGTAATGCCCCAGCACGCGCGGAAACGCGCCCCACAAGCGTGGATGCGGCAGCGGATCATTCGGCAAACCATCCGAGCCGATGGTGGTGGCCGGATGGCGCAGCACGTTTTTTTTGACGTCGTCCTCGTCCATGCCGTGATAGACCGCGCCGGCCGGTTGCAGCCGTTGCGCGGCCGTCAGCAAATCCACATTCCACTCGGCGGCGATCTCGGCCAGCAGACGGCCGCCTTGCTCCGGCTGCGGCTCAGACCAGGTAATCAGAATGTCGAAATCGCTGGTCACTTGTTTGAGGTCCAGCGTGGACGAGCTGGCCGCATACGGATAGCAATCACAGCCACATGCTGCGTGGTGCGCGCGGCATCCAGCGCCGCCAACACTTCACGCGTGCGGCCCCAATTGGCTTTGCCGGCGCATTTAAGATGCGAAATCACCACCGGCACGCGCGCATGCAGGCCGGTGGCAAAGGCTTCGTCCATCGCGTCGAGGATTTCGGCGAATTCGCTGCGCAAATGCGTGGTATAGATGGCGCCTGCTTCGGCCAGCGGTTCGGCCAGCGCCATCACTTCGCTGGTGGGCGCGGCATAGGCGTTGGCGTAGGCCAGGCCGGTGGATAAACCGAGAGCGCCATGCACCAGCGCTTCTTGTAGCTGATCGCGCATGGCCTCGATCTCGGCAGGCGTGGCAGCGCGGTCCAGCCGGTCGTGCATCTGGTTTTGCCGCAGCGCGGTGTGCCCCACCAGCGCCGCCACATTGACGGCCGGCTGCGCGGCGTTGACCGCATCCACATAGGCGGCAAAGGTCGGATAACTGAAGGCGTCAGCCGTGCCCAGCAAGTTCATCGGATCAGGCGGATCACCGGCCAGCGTCACCGGGCTGGCGCTGATGCCGCAATTGCCCACCACCACCGTGGTCACGCCTTGCGACAACTTGGGCCACATTTGCGGCATGCGGATCACGTTGGTGTCGTCGTGCGTGTGCACATCAATAAAACCGGGGCTAAGCACCAGCCGCTGGCGTCGATATTGTGTGGCGCGCGCCAGTGTTCCAGCTCGCCGATGGCGACGATGCGGCCCTGGTGCAGCGCCACATTGGCTTGATAAGGCGCGCTGCCGCTGCCATCGATCAGCGTGGCGTTACGGATCAGCGTGTCGCAGGTGGCGGTCATGTTGCGGTCTTCCTAATCGCCCAGCGGATGGCGCGCATCGGCGCCACCGCGTTCGGCATCGAGTACAAATTTGATCCGGCGCAGCAGTTCCTGGCTGTGCTCGGGTTGCAACTGCGCCAGCGCGGTGGCCAGCACATCCAGCGCCAACAACATCGCATAGCGCGAGCTGGACGGCTTGAAGACAAAATCGGTTTCCAGCGCCTGGATCGGGATATGCCAATCAGCACGTTGCGCCAGTGGTGACCCCAGCGCGGTGATGGCAATCAGGCGCGCGCCATATTCCTGGGCGATGCCCACGCTGTGTAATAACTCGCGGCCCTGCCCGCTCACCGAAAACGCCAGCACCACGCAGCGCTTATCCAGCGTGGCGGCCACCATGCGTTGCAGTACGGCGTCTTGATAACTGGTAATGGGCACGCCCAGACGCATCAGGCGATTACGCGCTTCGTCGGCCATGATGGATGAACTGCCGCCCATGCCAAAGGCCAGCACCTGGCGCGCATCGCGCAAGGCCTGCGCGGCGGCAGTGATGGCTTCGCGGTTAAACAAGGCGCGGTTACGCTGCAACAGCGTGACGATATCGTCGAGGATGACGTCGGCCGGTTCTTGCTGCGCGGCATCGGCGCGCGGGGCCAGAAAGCGGCTGCCGATGGCGCTGGCCTGCGCCAGCCAGCGTTTG
>BBFD01000289.1 GCA_001313065.1 Silvimonas sp. JCM 19000 | reverse complement strand
CCGCGTGGTCCGCAAGGCAAGGAAGGCCCGGGCCGTGAAGCTTCCGCGGCGAACATGGTCCGCGTGGCGGCTTTATGCTGGCCGGGCTTGATCTGACCGACGCGCAACGCGACCAGATCTGGAAACTGCATTACGCCGCCGAGCCGACGGCGCACGCCCAGATGGAAACGCTGCGCAAGACGCGCAAGGCGCTGCATGAGCTGCTGCAATCCAAAGATTATTCCGATGCCAAGGCGCAGCAACTGGTGCAGCAACAAGCCCAGGCCCAGGCCACGCTGGAACTGAACCGCATCAAGACCGAACGTGCAGTGGTGGCGCTGCTGACGCCTGAGCAAAAGCAGAAGCTGGACGAGCGCATGAAAGAGCACGCCGAGCATGGCCCGGAACACGGTGGCCCTGGCGGCTGGGACAAGCGCGCTGACAACGACGGCCCGCGTGGTCCGCAGGATGGCCCGAAAGACGGTCCGCACGAAGACTGAGTTGCACGCACGACCTTGCTGTGAGCGAACAAAAAACGGAGCCTTGGGCTCCGTTTTTTTTTGCCCGTTGCAGCGCGCAATTATCGCTGCTGCGGCAGTCGCAATTGTAAGAAAACTGCGCTGTACTCAGCGTGCCACCGCCCCCGCAAATTTCAAGATTGGGCTGGAAATCAAAAAAAATTGCCGCTATAAAGCAATCTATCCACAATAAACTTACTTATAAATGATATCAAAAGTAAGTAAATGGTGGCTTGCACGTGCCGGTGTTTGCGCCCGTGCGTCCATAACGGCAGATCACATTCGGGGCGGATGATGAAAACAGCCAGCAAGACCCAAAGATCGATCCGTAACTTTGCCATGCGCGCGATTTCCAGCGCCTTGCTGGCAGAATTTTCCGCCCAGGCGGCCGCGATCACGACCTTGTCGAGCGGCGGTGCGCAGACGGTGAACAGCGATTCCTCGTACCAGGTGCTGACGGGCACCACCATCACCAGCAGCGCGGGTGGCGTTACCGTAAACGGGATTGCACCGGTGACGTTTTCCAATGCCGGCAAGTTATATTCCAGCGGGCCCAACGGCGGGCTGACCTTTAATGTGGCGGGCACCGTTACCAATCAGTTGGGCGGAATTATCGGTGGCACCAGCTACGGCGTGCAGATGTATGGCGCTAACGACAATCTGATCAATTACGGCGATATCTACGCCACGTCCTCCAAGCCGGTGGAATACGGGGTAAACGCCACCGGCACCTTTGATAACTACGGCACCATTAACGCCGGGACGCCAGCGGGCAGCACCGCTGATGCCGTGAACATCAATGCCACGGGGCTGGTGACGGTCAACAACCATGCCGGTGCCAGCATCAAATCCGGCACCGGCACGGCCTACGATCACGGCATCATGGGATCAGCCGGTAACTCGGTGGTCCAGAATGATGGTGAGATTCTCACCTCGCGTGAGGCCATTTATATGAATGGCGCAGGCACAGTCACGCTCACTAACAGCGCTAGCGGGTCGATTACCTCGCGGGTAACGGAAGCGCTGGAATTGCAGAGTGGCAGTACGGTCAACAATTTCGGGCTGATCACCACCCAGTCCACCACGACGCCCATCATTTTGCTGAGCGGCAATAACAACCGCGTCAACCTGGGCACCGGGTCCAGCTTGACCGGCGGTAATGGCGTCGCCATCAATAGCACCGGCACGGGCAATACGGTCAGTCTGAGCGGCAGTGGTAGCCTGGCAGGAAGCCTCAAAGGCGCCACCACCGCTGGCCTGCAGTCATTGACCGCGGCGGCGGGTAGCAACTGGACCCTCAACGGCGATATCGATCTTTCCGGTACCGCGGCCAACACTATCGATGTGCAAGGCAATCTGACGCTGGGCGGGGCTGCCATCAATGCCGCTAGCGGCAGCATCACCATCGCCAGCGGCGCCGTGCTGACGCTGACTGATGGCGGTACCGGGGGCAGTTATAACGGCAATATCGTCAATAACGGCGACCTCTATTACGCGCGCGGCGACGATATCAGCGTGGGCAGCGTCACCAGTGGCAGCGGCGACTGGTTCCAGAACGGCCCAGGCAAACTCACGCTGACGGCGGCGCAGGGTTATACCGGTGCCACCACCGTGAATGGCGGCACGCTGGCGCTGGGAGTGACTAACGCGCTGGCCAGCAGCCGACGGGTCGAGGTGGTATCGGGCGCGACGCTGGATCTGACCAACAAAGCACAGTCGGTGCATAACTTGTCCGGCGGCGGCAATGTGCTGCTGGGTTCGGCCACGCTAACCGATAGTGTCGATGTGGACGGTCAGTTCTCCGGCGTGATCTCGGGTACCGGCAGCGTGACCAAAACCGGTAGCGGCATCCTCGTCCTCGGCGGCGCCAATACCTATACCGGGCGTACCACGGTCAGCGCGGGCACCTTGCAGATCGGTGATGGCGATACCTCGGGCAGCCTCAAAAGCGATATCAGCAATAGCGGCACGGTGGTGTTTGATCGGACCGATGTATCCGAGTACGCCAATGCCGTGACCGGCAGCGGTGCCATCATCAAACAAGGCAGCGGCACCACCATCCTGACCGGCGCCAACGACACCACCGGGGCGGTGACCATTAGCGCCGGCACGTTGCAACTGGGCAATGGCGGTAATACCGGCGTGCTGTTCAACGACATAAGCAACAACGGCAAGCTGGTGTTCAATCGCAGCGACGGCGTGGTATTCAGCAGCGACATCAGCGGCACCGGTACGGTCACCCAGGCGGGCAGTGGTGCAACGGTGCTGACCGGCACCAACACCTTTACCGGCGATCTGTTGATCAGCAACGGCGTGCTGCAGGTTGGCAAGTTCGCCACCACCGGCAGCATCACCGCCAATGTGATTGATAACGCCGAATTCACCTACGGTCGCAGCGACGACGTCACCTTTGGCAAGATCATTAGCGGCAGCGGCCACTTTACCCAGGACGGCCCGGGCAAGCTGACCTTGACCGGCAGCAATACTTATACCGGCGGTACCTTGATCAATTCAGGCTCGCTGCAGATCGGCGCGGGTGGCACCAGCGGCAGCATTGTGGGCAATGTGGTCAACAATGCCGCGCTCATTTTCAACCGCAGCGACAGCGTCACCTACGCCGGCGTGGTCAGCGGCAGCGGCACCCTCACGCAGGCGGGCAGCGGCACCCTGATCCTGACTGGCGATCAGACCGCCACCGGCCTGACCACCATCAGCAACGGCACCTTGCAACTGGGCGCGGGCGGCAGCACCGGGTCGGTGGCGGGAGATATTGCCAATGCGGGCACGTTGAGCATCAATCACAGCAACGCGTTTGTGTTTGCGGGTGGCCTGAGCGGCACCGGCACGCTGAACCAGGACGGCAGCGGCATCACCACCCTGAGCAAGCCACCAGCGCTGGCACGGTCAATATCAATGCGGGCAAGCTGGTGTTCGGGCAGGAGGGCGTCTTTAACGGCGCCAGTCTGAATCTGGGGGCTGCCGGTAACGCGGTGTTAAGCAGTACCGCACAGCTTGCCTTTAGCGGGGCTGCCAATCTGGAAGGGACGCTGACCGTAGGGGTGCGCCACGACGCGCCTTGGGTCACCGCTGACACCGCCACCCTCGGCATCGCCTCACTGCTGGACATCAGCGGGTTTACTGCCAGCGCGCCGGCCAAAGCCAGCGATCTGGGTAGCGAAAACATCACCATCCTGCAGACCAGCAACGGGATTACCGGCAATTTCGGTGTGGTGAACCTGAATGGCGCGACGGCCAATTCCGATTTCCTGGTGGCACAAGGGGCGCTATCGAGCGACAACAAAAGCTATCTGGTGGGCACCGCGCTGGCGTGGACGTCGCCGGACCGAGGCTACGGCACGTTTACCCTGGCCGATGTTGCCGATAGCTTCAATGTGGATGTGGTGTTGCCGGATGAAAGCGCCAATGCCAACACCGGCTGGGATGGCGTCACCCTGAGCAAAGGCGGCGCGGGCACGCTGACGCTGTCGGCGCTCAATACGTACAGCGGCGCCACCCGTATCAACGCGGGCAGGCTGACCACCGGCGTCACCGACGCCATCAGCAGCAGCAGCGGGGTGGCAGTGGCCAGTGGCGCCACCTTCAATCTGAATAACTTTGGCCAACATGTGCAGAGCCTGACCGGGTCGGGCGCCGTCACCCTGGGCTCGGCCACGCTTACCGTCAACAACGGCACGGCTGATCAGTTTGATGGCGTTATCAGTGGCAACGGCACGCTCAGCAAAACCGCCAGCGGTACCCTGACGCTTACCGGTGAAAACACCTGGAGCGGCTCCAGCACCATTAGCGCTGGCACTTTGCAGATCGGCGCGGGCGGCACCAGCGGCAGCATCAAGGCCAACTTGATCGACAACGCCAACGTCATCTTTAACCGCAGCGACAACAGCACTTATGCCGGGGTAATTTCCGGGACCGGCAGCGTCACCAAAAAAAACGGCGCGGGCAACCTGATCCTGACGGGGGCCAATAGCTGGACCGGGCTGACTTCGGTCACGCTGGGCAGCTTGCAGATCGGCGCGGGCGGCACCAGCGGCAGTCTGGTCGCCGATATCACCAATAACGCCAATGTCACGTTTAACCGCAGCAACATCCTCACCTACGCGGGGGTGATCAGTGGCAGCGGCACGCTCACCCAGGCGGGCAGCGGCAGCACCATATTGAGCGGCGACCAGTTGTTTACCGGCGATGTGCAGATCAACGCCGGCACCTTGCAGCTAGGCACCGGCGGCACCAGCGGGAGCGTGGCGGTGGATATCGTCGATAACGCCAACCTCACGTTCAACCGTAGCGACACCCTGCGCTACAGCAAGGTCATCAGCGGCAGCGGCACCGTCACGCAAGCGGGCAGCGGCAGCACCGTGCTGACGGGCGCCAATACCGTCACCGGCAATGCATCATCAGCGCAGGCAGCTTGCAGATCGGCGCGGGCGGTACGGTGGGCAGCTATAGCGGCAATATCGTCGATAACGCCAACCTCACGTTTAACCGCAGCGATACCACCACTTACGCGGGCAATATCAGTGGCAGCGGCACTTTTTCGCAGCTTGGCGCGGGCACCACTTTGCTGACCGGCAACAATAGCTACAGCGGCAAGACCACGATCAGCGCCGGTACCTTGCAGATCGGTGCCGGGGGCACCAGCGGCAGCGTGGCCGGGGCGATCGACAACGCCGCCAGCCTGGTCATCAACGCAGTGACGC
>BBFD01000288.1 GCA_001313065.1 Silvimonas sp. JCM 19000 | reverse complement strand
CGCCCAAGCCACAATCGACCGATCCAGACACGCTGCTGGGCGTGTCGGCCTCGCCGGGTCTGGCCGTGGGCCAGATTTTCCAGGTACACCAGGAAGTGATCGAAGTACGTGAAGCCGGTGATGACGCGCAACTTGAACGTCGTCGCCTCGACGAAGCGCTCAAGGAAGCCCGCACCCAGCTTGAAACGCTCAAGAGCGAAATCAGCGACGCCAACAAGGCCGAGATTTTTTTTGCTGCACATCAAGAATTGCTGGCTGATCCAGAACTGCTGGATCTGGCGATTTCCGGCATCTCCGGTGGCAAGAGCGCACCGTTTGCCTGGCGCGCGGCTTTCACCACCTATGCCGAGAAGCTGGCGCGTCTGAAGAATGAAGTGTTGGCCGGCCGCGCCAATGACATCCGCGATGTGGGCCGCCGCGTGCTGCGTCTGCTGACCGGGGTTAAAGAGGCCGCGTTGCAGGTGCCGGAAAACGCGATCCTGATCGCCGAAGATCTGACCCCGTCTGATACCGCCAGCCTTGATCGCAACCGCGTGCTGGGTTTCTGCACCACCGGTGGTGGCGCGACCAGCCACGTGGCGATTCTGGCGCGTTCGCTCAATATTCCGGCCATTTGCGGTATCGAAGAAGCCGCACTGCAACTCGTTGATGGCACTACCGTCATCCTCGATGGCACGCGCGGTTCGCTGCGCAAGAATCCGTCGGATGCTGAAGTGCAAGGCATCCGCGACCGTCAGGCCACCATGGCCACACGCCGCGCCGAAGAACTGGCGGCCGCCGATCTGCCGGCCGTAACCACCGATGGTGTGCATATCGAAGTAGTCGCCAATATCGGCGGTCTGAACGATGCGCAAGAATCGGTCAAGCTGGGTGGCGAAGGCGTGGGTCTGCTGCGCTCTGAGTTCCTTTATCTGGAACGCACCGACGCACCAGACGAAGCCGAACAGACTGCCATCTATAGCGATATTGCCAAGCGCTCGGCACCGAACGCACGCTGGTGGTGCGGACGCTGGACGTTGGCGGCGACAAGCCACTGCCTTATCTGCCCATGCCGGCGGAAGAGAACCCGTTCCTGGGCGTGCGCGGCATTCGTCTGTGCCTGGCCGCGCCTGAGATGTTCCGTACCCAAATCCGCGCCATCCTGCGTGCCGCGCCCTACAGCAAGCTGCACATCATGTTCCCGATGATTGCCTCGCTGGACGAAGTGCGCGAAGCCAAACAGATGGTCGCCGAAGAAAAAAAGCGGCGCTGGGCGTAAGCGCGGACGTCAAGGTGGGCATTATGGTCGAAGTGCCTTCGACCGCCGTGATGTCGGAAATCTTTGCGCGTGAAGTCGACTTCTTCTCGATCGGCACCAACGATCTGACCCAGTACACGCTGGCGATGGACCGTGGTCACCCCAAACTGGCACGTCAGCTGATGCATTGCACCCCGGTGTATTGCGCCTGATCGCCATGACCGTCAAAGGCGCACATGCTCACGGCAAGTGGGTAGCGTCTGCGGCGGTATCGCGTCCGATCCGCTGGCGGTACCGGTATTGCTTGGTATCGGCGTGGACGAACTGTCGGTCAGCGTACCTGCCATTCCGGCCATCAAGGCCATGGTGCGCAAGCTGAACAAGGCCGACTGCGTCAAGCTTGCAAGCGAAGTGCTGCAAATGGGTACGGTGGCGGAAGTTCGCGCCCGGCTGACCAGACTGGCCGAGTAAACGCCTTGGCGTAACCCCGCGCGTCGCGCTTGTAATTGCGGCGCGCGGCTTACGTGAATTGTTACGTCAACGAAGGGCCGTTTATAAAGCGGACAACGTATTCAGCACTGCGTGCCATGAAGAGCACAATCCGGCCTGGAAAACACACCGTGTTTTTTGAAATAACAAAACAGGGTTAATGCGGCAGCCGCCACAAGCGGACCGACATTGGCCCATGGGCAAGGAAAAGCGATCATGTTTAAACAAGCGTTCGCCGTTCTGCAAAAGATCGGCAAGGCGTTGATGCTCCCCGTGGCGGTTCTGCCCGTCGCCGGGTTGTTGCTGGGTATTGGTAGTTCCAACTTCGGCTTTATCCCCGCGGTTGTTAACCAGATTATGGCCGCCGGTGGGGGCGCCATTTTCGGTAACCTCCCCATTATTTTTTGCGGTCGGTGTGGCGCTGGGTCTGGCCAATAATGACGGCGTTGCCGCCATTGCCGCAGTCGTCGGCTTTGTGGTGATGATTGCCACGATGGGTGTGATGGCCGGTGTCTTCGGCATTACCCCAGCATGGTGCTGGGCATGAAATCGATGGAGACCGGCGTATTCGGCGGCATCATCATCGGTGCCGTGGCCGCTTCACTGTTCAACCGCTATTACCGGATCGAGCTGCCGCCCTACCTGGCTTCTTCTCCGGCAAGCGCTTTGTGCCTATCGTCACCGGTATCGCCGCGATTTTCGTGGGCGTGATTCTGTCGGTGATCTGGCCGCCGGTGCAGCACGCCATCGACGTGTTCTCGCACTGGGCCGCTGCCAGCGATCCGCGTACGGCCGCAACGGTTTATGGCTTTATCGAACGTCTGCTGATCCCGTTTGGCCTGCATCACATCTGGAACGTGCCGTTCTTCTTTGAAATCGGCTCCTTCCCGCATGACGGCCAACTGATCCACGGTGATATCAACCGCTTCTTTGCGGGCGATCCTACCGCCGGCATTTTGTCGGGTGCCTTCCTGTTCAAGATGTTTGGTCTGCCGGCTGCTGCCATCGCCATGTGGCACACCGCCAAGCCGGAAAAAAAACGCGTGATGGTCGGCGGTATCATGATTTCCGCTGCCCTGACCTCGTTCCTGACCGGTATTACCGAGCCGATCGAGTTCTCCTTCCTGTTCGTGGCCCCGGTGCTGTACGCCATCCACGCTGTGCTGGCGGCTTCCACGCAATTTGTGGCTAACACGCTCGACATGCACATGGGCTTTACCTTCTCGCAAGGCGGTATCGACTTTGTGCTGTTCAACGTGCTGGGCAAGAACGCGCAACACTGGGCCTACACGCTGATCCTCGGCCCGATCTATGCCGTGATCTACTACGCCGTGTTCCGCTTTGTGATCGTCAAGTTCAACCTCAAGACGCCGGGTCGTGAAGACGACGAAGTGCCGGCGGTGGTGGCTGCACCGGCACCGGTGGCAGCACCGGTTGTCGGCGGTGTGGCGCCGGTTGCTGCGGCTGTGGCAGCCCCGGCTGCGGTGGCACATGGCGAGCCCGCCAATGACGAAGTCAGCGCTGCGCTGGCCCGTTCTGATCCGCGTTTTGATCGTGCCAACAAACTGGTTGGTGCTTTCGGCGGCCCGGAAAACATCACCGGTCTGGATGCCTGCATCACGCGTCTGCGCGTGGCTGTAGCTGATCCGGCCAAGGTGGATCAGCCAAACTCAAAGGTCTGGCGCTGCCGGTGTCATGGTGGTGGGTTCGGGCGTACAAGCCGTATTCGGTACCAAGTCGGATAACTACAAAACCGATATGGACGAATACCTGAAGAAGGGTGGTCGTTAACCGATCACTGCCTGGATCAATAATCCAGCTTGAGTCGACCGCAAAATGCGCTACATTGCGCTGATGCGGTCACCGCAAGAACGGGTGCACAGCAATGTGCGCCCGTTTTTTTTATTGTCTGGCTGGAGAAAGAGCATGGATAACCGTCGTTTGTATCGCGAGCAGGATAACGCTGGATCGCGGGGGTGGTGGGTGGAGTGGGCGAATATCTGGGCATCAGCCCCGACAAACTGCGCCTGGTCTATGTGGTGCTGGCGCTGTTCTCCGGCGGCATTCCCTTTCTGGTGCTGTATCTGGTGCTGTGGTTTTTGATGCCGCAAGAACCCAGCATTCGCGGCAGCCGGGTACACGATCAGTTGTAGGCCATCACGCTGCGCTGCATGGGCGGCGGCTTTGCGGTAAGGTGATGCCGCTCGCCAATTCAAACACCGCCCATGACCGCACCTGACTGGAAAAAAAACTGCTGTTCACCCGCCGCATGGGCGTCTGCCTGCTCAGCGGTTTCAGCTCGGGACTGCCGCTTTATCTGTTAATCAACCTGGTGCCCGCCTGGCTGAAATCCGAACATGTTGATCTGAAAGCCATCGGTTTTTTTTGCGCTGATCCAGTTTCCCTATACCTGGAAATTTATCTGGTCGCCGCTGATGGACCGTTTTTTCCATTCCGCGGCTGGGGCGGCGGCGTGGCTGGATGTTCATCACTCAGTTGGTGCTGCTGGCGACCATCGCCGGTGTCGGGCTGTTCAATCCACTGGATGGTTTGAGCGCCATCGCCACCCTCGCCTGCGTCATCGCCTTTTTTTAGCGCCAGCCAGGACATCGTGCTGGATGCCTGGCGCCGCGAGATCCTCGCTGAAACCGAGCTCGGCCTGGGCAATTCGGTTTTTTTGTTAACGCCTATCGCCTGGCCAGTCTGGTGCCGGGCTCGCTGTCGCTTATCCTGGCCGACCATCTGCCGTGGGCGCAGGTGTTTATGCTGACCGCGCTGTTTATGCTGCCGGGTTTGCTGTTGACGCTGGTGGTACGCGAACCCTTGCTGAGCAAACCGCCCGCCACGCTGGAAGAGGCCGTGGTCGAACCTTTCCGCGAGTTTTTTACCCGCCACGGTTGGCGCAGCGCGCTGGTCATCCTCGGTTTTATCTTTTTTGTACAAACTGGGCGACAGCATGGCCACCGCGCTGGCGACGCCGTTCTATCTGGATCTAGGTTTCAGCAAAAGCCAGATCGGCCTGGTGGCCAAACATGCGGCGCTGTGGCCAGCCATTATTGGCGGCTTGCTGGGCGGCATCTGGATGATCAAGCTCGGCATTAACCGCGCGCTGTGGTTATTTGGCGTGGTGCAAGTGATGTCGATTCTGGGATTTGCCTGGCTGGCGGGCGAGGGCGCTCATCCGGGTGCGCTGGCCCTGGTGATCGGGTTTGAGGCGTTGGGCGTGGGCCTCGGTACCGCCGCCTTCACCGCATATATCGCCCGCACCACCCATCCGCGCTATACCGCCACGCAATATGCTTTGTTCACCAGCCTGGCCGCAGTGCCGCGCACCATCTTCAATGCATTTACCGGTGTGCTGGTGGAGCAACTGGCTGGCAGAATTTCTTTTTGCTGTGCACGGCGCTGGCGTTGCCGGGCATGCTGCTGCTGTTCAAGGTGGCACCGTGGTCTGAGCCCGTGCCCCAGGCCACCACGCCCGCCGCGCCGCACTGAA
>BBFD01000287.1 GCA_001313065.1 Silvimonas sp. JCM 19000 | reverse complement strand
CTGGCTTGCGGCGCATGCCCCTCCCAGGCACCCAGCGGCACCACATCACCCACCTTGAGCGCACGCCCTTCAAAACCACCGAATCCACTGGACAGATCGGTCGCACGCGCATTCAACACCACCGGCACATCGATGCCGCCACTCACGCACAGATAGCTACGCGCGCCGTGTTCCGCCCAGGCCAACGCCAGAGTCTGGCCCTGGCGTACCGGCACGCTGCGCCAGCACTGCACTGGCTGCTTATCCAGCGTGGCCGCCACGCGGGCCCCGGTGATGGCAATGACGGCATCGCGCATGAAGCGTACCTGCAGGCCGCCCAGCGTGATTTCGATCGCCGCCAGTTCCGGCGCGTTGCCCACCAGTAAATTACCCACCAGCAAGGCGGGGATATCCATCACGCCGCCCACCGGCACGCCCCATTGGCTGGTGCCAAAGCGGCCCAGATCCTGCACGCTGCATTGCGGCCCGGTTTTAACAATACGCAAGCTCACGCGGCGGCCTCCGTGCTGGGGACAAACCGCAGCGTATCGCCGGGGGCCAACAAGGCGGGTGGCATTTGTGTCACATCAAACAAGCGCGTGTCGGTCCGGCCGATCAGATGCCAGCCGCCCGGTGATGCGCAGGGATAAATCCCGGTCTGCATCCCGCCAATACCGACCGATCCGGCCGGGACTTTTTTTTGCCGTGGTCTGGCGCGGCGCGGAATGATCAGACGTTCATCCAGCCCGCCCAGATACGGAAAGCCCGGCAGAAAGCCGATGCAATACACCGCGTAATCCTGCGCCGCATGCAATTCGATTACCTGCTGCGGCGTCAGCCCGCTGAACTCGGCCACCGCAGCCAGATCCGGCCCCGCCTTGCCGCCGTAATGCACCGGAATATCGTGGCGCTGGCCGCGCACGGGTTCGGCGTCGCGGCTGTCGGTCCAGGCGCTTTGCATGCCTTGTTCGATCAAACCGGCGTCGGTGGTCAGCGGGTCAAAGCGCACCGTGAGGTTGCCCACGCCCAGCACTTGCCACCAGTCGGGATGGCGTTGTTGCAGCACGCGCTGCATGCGCCACAAACGTTGTTGGTCCGCCAGGGCGGTAGACACAGTCAGGACCAGGGCGGTGTCGCCCTGGGGCTGGAGAGTTGGGTTCATGCAGCATGCCTGTTCAAGGCCCACGCCACGTGCTCGCGCACGAGTTCGCTGGGGTCATCGATGCGGGATTGCAAAGCAGAAACAATTTCAGGCTGGTCGGCGCGTTGCCTAAACCAACCGCCAGATTACGCAACCAGCGCTCATGGCCGATACGCAGAATGGCGCTGCCCGCCATGCGCTCACGGAAGGTGGCTTCGTCCCAGCCAAACAGCTCCACCAGCGAGACATCATCCAGCCCATGCCGTACCGCAAAATCGGCCTCTTTGCTATTCACGGCAAAGCGGTTCCACGGACACACCAGTTGGCAGTCATCGCAGCCATACACCCGGTTGCCAATCAGGGGGCGATATTCATCTGGAATACTGCCCTTTAACTCGATAGTAAGGTAGGAGATGCATTTACGCGCATCAACCTTGTACGGCGCGACGATGGCGCCGGTGGGACAGGCGCTGATGCAGCGAGTGCAACGGCCGCAATGTTCATCGGGCTGCGGCGGGTCGGGCGGCAGCGGCAGATCGGTGAACAACTCGCCGATAAAAAAGAAGGAACCATATTCGCGATTGAGCAAAAGCGTGTGCTTGCCGCGCCAGCCCTGGCCAGCTTGTTTGGCCAGTTCGACTTCCAGCACCGGTGCGGAATCAACAAAGGCGCGGAAACCAAACGGCCCGATTTCGGCCTGGACGCGTTCAGCCAGTTTTTTTTGCAGCCGGTTGCGCAAAACCTTGTGATAATCGCGGCCCAGAGCATAACGCGACAGATAGGCCTTGTTGCCATCCTGCAAGATGGTCTCGGCGTTGGAGGTGCCCGCCGGCAGATAGGGCATGAATACACTCACCACCGACACCGTGCCCGGCACCAGTTCTGCGGGCCGCGCGCGTGTCAGGCCGTGGCGTGCCATATAATCCATCTCGCCGTGGAACCCGGCCGCCAGCCATGCGGTCAATGCCGGCTCGGCATGGGACAAATCGGTGCCCGTAATCGCCGCGCGCGCAAAGCCCAGTTCTTGCGCCCACGCTTTGATGCGGGCCGCCAGCGCGGTCAGGTCCAGACCGCCGGAATCAACAGAGGGGAATTCATTTTGCATAAGGCAAATGATACTGCATGCCGCTTTTTTGCCTGACGAAAACGCCACGCTGGCCATCGGGGCCGAACTGGCGGGCGTGCTGCACGGCGGCGTGGTCATTTTTTTACAAGGCGACCTGGCGCGGGCAAAACCACGCTCACCCGTGGCCTGCTGCGAGCGCTTGGTTATGCCGGGCGCGTGAAGAGCCCCACTTACACGCTGGTTGAACCTTATGCTGTTTCTAATTTAAACTTGTATCATTTTGATTTATATAGATTTCAAGACCCGATGGAATGGGTCGATGCAGGCTTTCGCGATTACTTTAATGAGCAGTCCATTTGCGTGATCGAATGGGCCGATCAAGCCCGCGGCCTGCTGCCCGCACCCGACCTGATGGTTACACTAACGCCGCATCACGACGGCAGAAACATTGAAATTCAAGCACTTACGGAGACCGGTTCGGCATGTCTCGAGCAACTCGCCACCCCGTCCTGACCCCAGATAATGCCCGCCGACGCGTCTTGCGTGCGGCGGTTTCGTCGTTGGTTTTAAGCGTTGTGCCAGTAGGCATGGCCCGCGCGGCCGCCAATGCCGATGTGGTTTCGGTGCGCGTCTGGCCCGCCCAGGCGTATACCCGCGTCACTATCGAGGCCACGTCGCCACTCGCTTTCAAACAATTTTCGCTCAAGAATCCGGACCGACTGGTGGTCGATCTGGAAGGCGTCGACCTGAATGCCGAATTGCAAAAGCTCGAAGGCAAGGTGGGCCAGGACGACCCCTACATCAAACTGCTCCGCGCTGGCCGCTTCAAGCCGGGCACGGTGCGGCTGGTGCTTGACCTCAAATCCGAGGTCAAGCCGCAGGTATTTACGCTCGACCCGGTGGCTGAATATAAATACCGCCTGGTGATCGATCTGTACCCAACGGTGCAGAAAGACCCGTTGCTGGCGTTTCTGGATGACCAGAACAATGGCGACAACGCGCAAGCGCCCGCCAATCTCAAGCTGGACGACAAAACCAGCGCGCCGCAAAGCAATCCGGGCAAGTCAGCGCAAGCGGCCAGCCAGCCGGATCCGCTGGACCAGAGCGCGCAGGACAATCGCGACGCCATCGCCAAAGCCGAAACCGGCCAGCCGGTGGATCGCAGCAAGCTCAAGGTGGACCGGCTGATTACGGTGGTGCTGGATCCGGGCCACGGTGGCGAAGACCCCGGTGCGGTAGGTCCGCAAGGCAATTACGAGAAAACGGTGGTGTTGTCGATTGCGCGCAAGCTCAAAGGCTTGCTCGAAGGCGAACCCAATATTCGCGTGGTGATGACGCGCGACGCCGATTTCTTTGTGCCGCTGGGCGTGCGTGTCAAAAAAAAGGCCCGTGCAGTACAAGCGGATTTGTTTGTGTCTATTCATGCCGATGCGTTTATCCGGCCCGACGCCAGCGGTTCTTCGGTATTTGTGTTGTCTGACAAGGGCGCGACCAGTACCGCAGCCAAGTGGCTGGCGCAAACGCAAAACGATGCCGATCTGATCGGGGGCGTCAAAATCAGCACGCAAGATAAGTATCTGGCGCACACGCTGATGGACCTGACCCAGACCGCCACGCTCAACGACAGCATGAAATTTGGCAAAGCCATGCTGAACGAACTGGGTTCGCTCAACCGGCTACATAAAGGCTCGGTCGAGCAAGCCGGTTTTGCCGTGCTCAAAGCGCCGGATATCCCGTCGATCCTGGTCGAAACCGCGTTTATCTCTAACCCGGCCGAAGAACAGAAGCTGATCGACGACGCTTATCAGGTCAAGATGGCCTCGGCGCTGCATAACGGCATCAAGCGTTACTTCGTCAAAAAACCCGCCCCCCGCCCGGACCAAACTGGCGCAGGTGGCCGCGTTTGAGGGCGAAAACCTGATCGAAGGCTGGGCACCGCTGCGCCGCAGTTGAGCGCAGCGCGGGCGGGCGAAACGTGGATTCAGTCTGGCACTGATATAATCCTCACCTTTCCCCGCCTGCCCTCGCCCATGCCGCGCATACAGCTTTTATCTGATCAACTGGTTAACCAGATCGCTGCCGGCGAAGTGGTTGAACGGCCTGCTTCCGCGCTGAAAGAACTGCTGGAAAACAGCCTGGATGCCGGTTCGGAAAACATCGGCATCGAGCTGATTGCTGGCGGCACCAAGTTGATCAAGGTGATCGACGACGGCCATGGCATCGAGCGCGATGATCTGGCGCTGGCCTTGCATCGCCACGCCACCAGCAAGATCCGCGACTTTGATGATTTGCAGAAGGTGGCCACGCTGGGTTTCCGCGGCGAAGGCCTGGCCTCGATTGCTTCGGTCAGCCGCCTGACGCTGACCAGCCGCTTTGATGGCGCGCCGCATGCGTGGCGGGTGGAATCCGATCATGGCCGCTTGCATGAGCCGGAACCGGCCGCCCTTGCGGTCGGCACCACTATCGAAGTGCACGATCTGTATTACCAGACCCCCGCCCGGCGTAAGTTTCTTAAATCCGACAGTACCGAATTTGCGCATTGCGAAGACATGGTCACGCGCCTGGCGCTGGCCAATCCGGACAAACAGTTCACCCTGATCCATAACAGCCGCGCCAATCTGCGTGTGATGCGTGGCGACGTACACAAGCGTTGCGCCGCCTTGTTGGGCGATGATTTTGCGCTGCACGCGGTGCAAATCGACGAAGCGGCAGGCCCGCTGCGCTTGTGGGGTCTGGCCGGTAGCCCCACCCAATCCAAGGCGAGCCGTGACGCGCAGTACTTTTTTTTGTGAACGGCCGCTTTGTGCGCGACAAGGTCATTGCCCACGCATTACGCGAAGCCTATCGCGACGTGCTGCACCATGACCGTCACGCCAGTTGGTGTTTGTTCCTTGAGCTTGATCCGGAAGGCGTGGACGTCAACGTGCATCCAACCAAGATCGAAGTGCGCTTCCGCGAATCGCAAGCCATCTACCGTTTTCTGCTGACCAGCCTGAAGAAAGCGCTGGCCACTACCCGCGCCGGGCAAGTACCGGCCGGCATCGACCCGGAAACCGGCGAATTGCTGGTTGCGCCTGCGGCATCGCA
>BBFD01000286.1 GCA_001313065.1 Silvimonas sp. JCM 19000 | reverse complement strand
GCAGTTCTTTTAGTCATCTCCCGGCCTCTCATAAACTGGCTTGGATTGTTATATTGAGGGTTAGCCTATTCCGAAAAGAGAGTCTTCCTGCATAACGCCGTCGATCCCTGTTCGGGCGGTTCGCCGATAGTTCTGAAATCTGGTGTTATTTAGTGGCATATTCAATGGCCATGACGTGGCATTGCGCTTTGCTAACGGGGTGAGCAAATAAACTATTGATTTCTTCGATCGAAAAAATTGAACCGGCGTACTACTTTGTATTGCAAATTGTACATATAGCCGGTTTTGCCATTCTTTGTCTTTACTTGAAAAAAAACATTGCTTCCGTCGTCGATACATACTACCAGCTCAACCAGGTCCCCTTTTTTTTAACATAAAAAAAACGGGCCTTGCAAGGTGGTGGCCCATGCTGATGCCTCGGCTCCTGCCAAACAGACCCCAAACAGCAGAAACAACAACGCCCGCACAAGGCGGGCGCAGAATTGATTTGGTAATTTACGGTGTCTTCATTCCACTATATTGACAGAGACCGACGCGCCCTCGACGTAAGACCTCAAATCGTTCTGGTCTTTGAAATCGATCAGAGAATACGTTAACTCGGTTCCGTCTTCTGGCAAGTTCTGAATACTGCGAGGGCTTGATACCTCGACACATTTTCTAACCCCCCTAAAAAAAACCAGTTTGGCAGGCACACCGTTCCAGCTAAAGCTGCCATGAGCATCCCCCTCCAAAGAGGCACCTATGCTTTCTGACTTAGAGAAGGCCTCATCGGCATTTTCCGCCTCCACCAAATAGGTATTCTCATACGCGGTGAAAAAAACTGGGGTCGCCAGTTCTTTCACAAATCTGCATTAGCAAGTTAGCGGCATACCAAGTCATTTTCATTCGCACCTGTACTTATTTTTTTTCGCTTGCTCTTGTCGCGGCAATTCATGTATTTCTGGGCCTGCTGGATATCTTGAACCTCTTTCTGATTGCCTTCGAATTTGGCCGTAGTCAGCATTTGGTCGAGGATCTCGCATGGGTCTTGACCACTATCCCTTGCTGCCTGCTTTGCATATTCCGTAGCCCAATTTCGACACTGCTCTTTGCCGCCTTTGGCCGTCTGGGTGATGGAATCAGAAGCCCACACTCCAGCGCTGGCACCCAATATTGCTCCAACCACAGTACCAGGGCCTGGCCATACAAAGGAACGTGCTCGGCTCCAAATTCCCCACCGAATACCCAATTTTTTGCCGGTCGGATCTGTATAGAGTAACGGGTTGCCCGCCACATATGCATAGGTGTTGATCCCCCGCCCAACCCAATGGGATCGCTCTGGATATACCGCCCTATATACGGATCATATTCGCGGTATCCATTACTACTGCGTGAAATCTCCTTGTCCCAATACTGCCCCGGCATGCGCAGGTTATAGACAAACGTATTGTCCGACCCCGCGGATACTGCCCCTCAGGTGTCACGATCACGTCGGCGATCCTCCCACTCAGCAATCAATCCATTAACAATCAACGCCAGGCCGGCTATGAGGATGCAACCCAAAAATCCACCTTAAAGAGATAACTACCCACTGCGCCAGCCAGTAACGCAACGGCCAGCCAGATCAGGATGTATAGGACTCTTTTCATCAGGGGCACCCACAAGTTGCAGCACCGGCAGGCACTGGTAGGTAAAAAAGAAAATGTTTAGTAGGCAAAAGTAGACGACTCCCGGCTCGCACATCCCGCCAGAAACGACAACGCCCGAGCGGTGGGCATTGTCGTAGCTATGTCTGCTTATCGCTGTCTATAGGGGCTTGCTTTCCGGATTTTCGTAGCCAGGTGATTTGAAAATAGTTTTGCATTTTATGGCAAGCCCGAATGGTTCGATATTGAGAAGCGGGTTGTTCCCCGCATAAACTCATCGTTGAAGTGACTGCCTCAACTTAACAAAAAAACAGGATAGCAATCGCCATTTCAACAGCTAGCGCAATGGCGTAAGCAACACCTCCAGCATGAGCAGTAATCACACATAATATAAAATGCCAGACCAGGATGATAACGGCCAAGGAAAGCGGCCACCCCATGCAAGAGGGTTTTGCACGAATAGCCAAACTCAGCCAGACAATCCATGGCAAGAAGCCGGAGGCCAAAATCACATATTTAATAAATGCCAGAAACCCTGTGGCATCTTGTTTCCAGCCAATAGAAAATATAAATCCAAGAAATGCAAATACTGAAGTGCAGGAAATTAATATTAACACTCTAAAAAAATCATTTCCAATACCATTTATGGATGTCCGTCACGCGGCTCCGGGTGGGCCATACTCAACGCAGCGATAAAGTTCCGCCATAAAATAATGGCCCAAAACCCACTCCATTGAAAACATTGCTGTGGCAGGAGTCAATCCTGGTATTCATGACGCCATTTGTTCCGCCCAGCGCACGATAATTTTAATCGTGTGCAATCAATTCATTTCTTATTTTGTTATACATATCAGCTTGGGATAGATCGGTGGTTCCCCGTGCCCACGCATTTGCCAAGCCCACGTCAAGCAATCTGGTTACCAGTTGGTTTTGAACCCGGAATATTTCACCAGCTTTTGATAGTAGTGGTTATGTCGCCGACGGTCTCGCATGCGCGCTGAGCGTAATAGGAAAACCGATGTATCGCCATTCCCGTTCCCATTCAATGGAGCTAGCCCCATTGGATGTGTGTACCTCAACGGGTTATGGCCAAGATTTGCAACAACAAGGCCCGCACATGGCGGGCGTGCAATGCATCTAGCGTGATTCGTACTCGTTTATCACACCGTACAACTGTTCAAGTACTTGGGTTTGTCTATTTTCTTCCGCACGTTCAATCATGAGTTGTACGAGGTGGAATTCGCGTTCGCTCTTAATGCGACCTCGTTCCAGAACCACACGCATGTCCCGATCCATCTTTTCAAAGAATGCCGGTAGCTCTGCCTCAATAACTGAAATGTACGCCTTGGTCACTTTACTTCGCATATCTGCGGGCAAGCTGCCAAAGCCCCGGGGTATCTCAAGCAATCCCTGTTTAACCCCCGCAATCAACGTCGATGGGGATACCCCTGAAGTCTCGCCGTCTACAAGCTCTCTGATTCGCTTCTCCATAGCTGGCCACATTTCAATAATGAGCTGAAGCGACGGATGATCAAAGCTCGCCAGGACACTAACCACTCCGTTGTAAACACCAAGAAGCTGCTCCAACTCTTGCTTCTTTAATTGAGTTTTACTCATGTTGTTACCTGTTACCAAAGCCGCGTGCGAGTTGGGTTATCGGGTAGAGCCCGAAAGCTGACGTTGAGGCTGAATTGTATACAGACCCTCGGGGTTAAGTCGGAGACACCATTGATCCTGTTTCGAGTCGAACCCCCAACACTCTGAGCCCCACCATTTGCATCGATCAATTGTTGTTCCTGACCACGAACTGCGTAGTAGAAATTATTCCTTCGCTTGAGCTTTTCCGTTGTTTTCCTCGTCGAGAATCTTGTTCCACTCGAACATTATTTTGCGATGCAAAGGATCGCTCTCTGGAATTTGCATACTCAACACATCGAACCCCACGAAAACCACAGTCTTTGCCGCAGGATCTTCCCGCAACAGCTTCAAAAGAAAATTGTAGGCCACTTCCGGTGGATACGATCTGCCGATCAGATCTCCGAAGTTGTGTTTTGCCATATAGTCGGAATAGGAACTGGCATATTTGGCTATGACGTCCAACAAAATAGCCCGTTGGTCAGAAGTGTATTTAACGAAATCGCTACTGATTTCCAATAAAAAAGTGCTCTATACCTTTGCTCTTTGAAGCTGCCTCGCTGCTCACGACCTTTACTAAAAAATTGAATGCATCTTCCGAAACAGGTCTTTGGGTGAGGATGACTTCGTCGTAAATTTTAGCAGCGCGATATATGGCTCGGGGGCGCGCCTTCTCATCGGCGTTTACAATGTCATTCCATGCTTTTTCTAACATTTTCACCTCGAATCACCCGACGATCCTGAGGGGCGCTGGGCAGGAATTGATATCACAGTGACAGCAGCCGAGGCCAGGTGGCAGGAGCTACCGGCGTTGCGGAAACCCCATTGGATCTGTACAACTTAATAGACTTCAGACCCATATGCATGGCTATTTCAAGTAATCAGCCCAAAACAAACCCAATGCTTCAGCAGCTTCATCATGGGCCTCATGCTTCAAATAGTGTTCACTTACGAATTTCAAAAAAATTCAGCAATGGCGCGATGCTGAGTAGATTCAAGGGTTCTCAGCGCAGCGTGATGTTTATGCGCTGAATCCTGAATGGGCCTTATCAGCTTCGGAATAAATTCTGCTGAGATTGCATCTGCTTCATAAAAAATTCTTACACACAATTTCCATATAGCACGGAAGATAATAGATAAAGCCCGGTGCACTCATGAAGGTTAAGCAGGCAGACCCATCGCCTGGTATGAGTTTTGTAGATCTCCCAAGGAGATATCCCACCAGCTTTTTTTTCCTGCAAAAAAAATCTCTGACAGATTGGGCTTCCAAACTGTTGTTATCCACAATGAGGTTCACCTGTGGAGGAGGCTCTTTGCCAAAGTAACTCTGTATGACGAAACACAACTCTTCAGCCGTTTTAATCATGGGATTTTCCCTTCACAAGCAGCTACAGAATTCCACACTTCAATGGCGTTGTATTGGGTGCAGCCAGTCTGCCCAAACCGGTAGCAATTCGGTTCCGGATGCGTCAGTCAATCTGGCTAACAAGTCGCTCATTAAAACCCTCCAATTGTGTATTTAGCGACGGCGCCCAAGCGCAATTTTGCGCGACTCGATGTGTGCGTTGCTTTCACTCCAGCAGATGTTATCTCGACGCGGCGGTGCTATGGCGCTTCCGTTCATGTCTGAAAACGAAGCCCCCGTCATCCACGCGCCCAGCGGCGCCACCCCGCCTTTACAAAACCTTTACGATCACCTAACCCCCATTAACGGACCGCTACGGCACACTGCCGCCTTCAGCATGGCCTAAGCCCGACCAGGGCAAAGTACCGTGCGTTTTACATATGTATAAATACACGCTCCGCACCACCCAACCACAAGCCCGTGCGCAACGGGCGTACACACGTAGAACTGGAACCGGTATGTCCGAGAATCAGCAGCCTGTTGTTACTCCCCCTGCCCATGTAAACCGCAAGCGTACGACCTGGCCGTACTGGATTGCGGCGGTGGTGATCGTTGCGGGTGGCGTTTATTTCATCAAGCATGCGCAGAGTGCGCCGGCGGCCAGTGCGGGCGGTGGGCG
>BBFD01000285.1 GCA_001313065.1 Silvimonas sp. JCM 19000 | reverse complement strand
CCCGTATGGATGGCTTTGACCTGACCGCCCGCCTGCGCGCCGAGGCCCGGACCGCGGCTACGCCGGTAATCCTGGTCACGGCCCTCGACAGTCGCGAGCACAAGGAGCGCGGGGTTGAGGCGGGCGCCAATGCTTATATTGTGAAGAGTGCCTTCGACCAGACCAGCTTGCTGGCCGCCATCCGGAGATTGATATGAAAAAAGCGGGCGCAGCCGATCCGCGTGCTGGTGGTGGAGGACTCGATTACCGCGCGCGAACTGTTGCTGAGCATCCTTGACGGCGATGCCGACATCGAAGTGGTCGGCACGGCGGCCAGCGGCGAACAGGCCGTGCGCGCCGCGCAAACATTGCGGCCCGATGTGATCACCATGGACGTGATCCTGCCGGGTATGGATGGCTTTGAGGCGACGCGCCAGATCATGCAGACGGCGCCGACGCGCATCATCATCGTCACCGCCACCCCGGTTGATGTAAATGCGCGCGATGATTTCCGCGTGCTGGAAGCCGGCGCCTTGACCGTATTGGTCAAGCCCACGCCGCCCGGCCATCCGAAACATGCCGAACTGGCCAGCGAACTCTTGCAGATGATACGTGCCATGGCTGGCGTGCAAGTGGTGAAACGCTGGGCCGGTCAGCGTGCCCCAGAGCCAGCGGCGGCGCCGCTCTTGCCCAGCGCTGCGGCGAGCAAACCGCGCATCGTGGCGGTGGGCGCATCGACCGGCGGACCGTTGACGCTGAAGTGCCTGCTGGAGAATCTGCCGAAACCGTTTCCATTACCGATTGTGATCGTGCAGCATATTGCCGAAGGCTTTACCCAGGCTTTTGTGACTGGCTCGGCCAGGCCAGCGGCATGCCGGTCTATATGGCACAGCATGGCCAGCGCCTGGTTAACGGATCGGCCTATGTGGCGCCGTGGGACGTGCAGATGCGGGTGACGCCGCTGGGGTTGATCGATCTGGTGCAGGCGCCGCGCGAGTACTGCGTGCGGCCCTCCGCTTCGTTTTTTGTTCCGTGCCGTAGCGCAGGTCTATGGCGCGGCGGCCGTGGCGTCTTGCTCACCGGCATGGGCCGCGATGGCGCCAAAGAATTGCGCATCATGCGCGAGGCGGGCGCGGTGACATTTGCCCAGGATAAAGAAAGCTCGGTCATTTTTTTGGCATGCCCGGCGAAGCGGTAAAGCTGGATGCAGCCGTCTATGTGCAGCCACCTGAAGTGATTGCCATGACCATAGCCCAACTGGTCGAGCGCCTGCCTGCGCCGTCAGTCGGGCAAACCCGTCGGTAATTGCAAATGCAACGTATGTATTAACGTGTGCGCCACGCGCTCGAACGCGTGCCACCCCACCGGCCGGAACAGGCCACGGCTCGCCCGCTTGCAAGCAGGGGTTATTACCCCGGGCCGGATAGATTGATAAACGCAGCAGCAACACGGAGTAGTACATGGACAACAAGTCCACGGGCATAGAGATCCTGATTGTTGAGGACAGCCCCACCCAGGCGGAAAAAAAACTGCGCTACCAGATCGAGAGCAAAGGCTACAGCGTGCGCGTGGCGGCCAATGGCCATCAGGCTTTGGCGCTGATGGAGCAAAAGCGGCCCAATCTGGTGTTGTCCGATGTGGTGATGCCGCAAATGGACGGCTATACCTTGTGCAGCACCATCAAGCCACGCCGCAATGGCGCGATGTGCCGGTCATCCTGGTGACGTCGCTGACCGACCCCAAAGACATCATCCGGGGGCTGGAATGCGGGGCCGACAATTTTATCCGCAAGCCTTATGACGAAACCTATCTGCTCACGCTGATCGAGCACGTGTTGATGAACCAGAAATTGCGCCATGGCCAGAATGTGCAATTTGGCATCGCGCTGTATCTGGGCAATCAAAAAAACACTTTATCAATGCAGAGCGCCAACAGATTCTGGATTTGCTGATCTCGACCTATGAACAGGCCGTGATGGTGAATGAACAATTGCTCAAGCGCGAACGCCAGGTCAGCGAATTGAATATCCGGCTGGCGCAACACGCCGCCGAACTGGAAGAAACCAATAAAGAAATTGCACGCAAGAATCAGGAACTGGAACATAGCAGCCGCATGAAATCCGAATTCCTGGCCAATATGTCGCACGAATTGCGCACGCCACTGAATGCGATTATTGGTTTTTTCCGAGGTCTTGCGCGATGGTTTGATCGGCGAACTGGATGCGCAGCAAAAAAAGAATTTGTTTCGGACATCTATTCCAGCGGCGAGCATTTGCTGCTGTTGATCAATGACATTCTTGATCTGTCCAAAATCGAAGCCGGCAAGATGGAACTGGAGATCGAAGCGGTTGATCTGCCAACCTTGCTGCAGAACTGCCTGACGGTATTGAAGGGGCGTGCCTATTCGCACCGCATAGAATTAAAAGTCGACGCCGAAGAATTGGGCCGGGCGCAACTCGATCCGCGTAAAACCAAGCAGATCATTTATAACCTGCTGTCCAACGCGGTTAAATTTACCCCGGACGGCGGCGCAGTAACGGTTATTGCCCGCCGCGTCAGCGGTGCCAGCTTGAGCGGCTTGCGGTTTATTGGTAGTGACAGCGTGCCGCAGCATCCGGAATATCTGCCATCGCGGTGCGCGACACCGGCATCGGCATTACCCCGGAAGAATTGAATAATCTGTTCCAGCCATTTGTGCAGCTGGATAGTTCTTTGTCGCGCAAATACGAAGGCACGGGTCTGGGCCTGGCTTTGGTGCGGCAATTGGTCGAGTTATATGATGGGCGTCTGTCGGTGGCGAGCACGGCCGGGCAGGGGTCCGAATTCAAGGTGTGGTTGCCCTACCACCCGGCGGAGTAACCAGGCGTTATGGCACGAATACTGATTATTGAAGACAACGCGGCGAATCTGAAGCTATTCACCTTTCTGCTCAAGAACGCCGGTCATACGGTCAGCACGGCGACCGAAGCAGCCACAGGTTTATCGCTGGCGCGCGCGGAATTGCCCGATCTGATTTTGATGGATGTGCAATTGCCGGGTATGGATGGGCTGGAAGCAACCCGTTTATTAAAAGCGGACAGCACCACCGGTCATATCAAAGTGGTGGTGGTGACCGCGTTTGCCATGAAAGGCGATGAAGCGCGCATGCTGGCGGCCGGATGCGATGGCTATGTAGCCAAGCCGATCCACTACGCCGACTTTCTGGAGAAGGTGAACACCGCATTGGCGTGATGGCTGCCTTGGCTCAGGTTCCATAAAAGCCGGCGTGCGCCCGCGTCAATCTGACGCCATCAGCGGTTGATGGCGTTTTTTTTATTGGCCCGTTCCGCGTTTGGTCGCGCCGTTGGGCGCACAGCGGTTCTGACCGTGCCCGGACAGGTGAGCGGGACGTTAAAAAACCGGCAAACGCATCCAGCGCTGCGCCCTTCGTCGGCATTACATGTCTTTGCTCATGGCAACATGCTTGCCAATGACTTAAGTCGGGTACCAGGCGCGCAGCCCGGCCCGCAGGCCGATTGCCCATCCCGGCCAAGCCTGCGTTATATCCTGCCAAATCCGACATCGTTGCGAGTTGTGGCTGCTGCCTATGTTATTTCGACGCCTCCCTTCGCAAAAAAAGGAAACGGTCATGCATGGCCGCACCCAAAGCCGCAGCCCACTGTGGGGCAAATGGCAGCGTAGCTGCAGCACGCTTGCCGCGCTGCTGGCGCTCAGTACCCCCGCCCACGCCCTGGGGGGCCTGGCGCCTGCCGGGGGCTATATCACCGATCACCAGGGCGCGCCCTGGTATTGCATGGCCTGAATACCTCAGCTGCCTCCAAGGGCAACGGCACGCCGTGGATTTCTGCCACCGATGTGCTGGCCGAAAACCAGACCATGGGTACCAACGCCGTGCGCTATCTGGTGTTCTGGGATCTGCTGGAGCCGCAGCCCGGCCAGTATGACGATAACTATCTGGCCAGCGTTGCCGCGCGCGTGGCGTGGTACCAGGCAGCGGGCATGTACGTCATCCTGGACATGCACCAGGATCTGTATGGCCCACCGCATACAACGGCACTGACGTGATGGCGCCCCCGCCTGGGCCACCTATACCGATGGTTACCCGGTGCAGTACCAGAGCAATTTCGGGCTGACCTACCTGCAGCCGGGCGAAACGCACGCATGGGACAACTTCTGGGGCACCAGCGGCCAGCACCCGGAATTGCGCGCCTACTACGCCAACGCGTGGAAACACGTGGCCGCTTACTTTGCCGCCAACACCACAGTGATCGGCTACGACCTGATGAATGAGCCATGGGGCGGTAGCCTGCAAAGCGCCACCTTTGAGCCACCGTACTGCTGGCGACGTATCAGGCGGTGATCAACCAGATCCGCACCGTGGATCAGGAGCACTGGATTTTCCTCGAACCCTCGGCCTTCCCGATCAATCAAGGCCTGCCGACCACTTTGCCGGCACCGCTAGACCCGCGCTCAGGTGGGGCCCGGCTGGTGTATGCACCGCACCTGTATCCGCCCACCCTTAGCCAGTATTCGAATTCGGGGTCTTATACCGGTCTGAATGTCATCCCGGTGGATCTGTTAACCACCACCTGGCTGGCCTCCAATACAGCCACGGCAGCACTGTGGAATGCACCGCTTGCTTTGGGTGAGTGGGGCGCGATTTACGTAAGCGCGCCGGGGAATGGCACGTATGTCGACCAGGTTGTGGCGGCTATGGATAACATCGGCGCCAGCTGGTTCTGGTGGTCCAATGACCAGGGCCCCAGCGGTCCTTACGCAGGTGGCGGCGTATTTACCGCGCTCGCCCCGCATCTGTCGCGCCCTTACGTGCAAGCGGTAGCGGGCACCCCGGTGCAGCTGTACTTTGACGCCGCCCAGCGCAGCCTTAACGCCAGCTTTATTAACAAGACCGGGGTGACGGGTACGACGGACATGTTCCTCAGCCCCACCGTGTATAGCAATGGCTATACCATCACTTCCACCGACGCAGCGGGCAGCTGGAGCAGCAGCTATGACCCGGTACGTCATGTGCTGTCCATCACCGCCAATCCGGCCGCCAATACGCATACCTATACGGTGACCGCGCTGTAAATAAACGGGGAGATATGAAAAAAAACAGGCGGCACCCCAGAGGTGTGCCGCCCAGCCGGCGGGTGCCGGCTTTTTGCTGCGTGCTGATGTGGCAAGGGGGGGCGCTTAAAGCGTGAAATCGACCACGGTTTTGCCCGGCTGCGCGGCAATACGATTGCGCTCTATGGCGGCGGGCAGGTCGGCAAAGGGCACGGTGGCGCTGATGCGCGACTGCAGCGCAACTGCA
>BBFD01000284.1 GCA_001313065.1 Silvimonas sp. JCM 19000 | reverse complement strand
CGCTGGCGCAGCTGGCGGGCGCCCGCGCCGCTTTGACGTGAACGAACAAAGGCTGGAACTGAGCGTGCCGCAGTTGTATCTGCAGCGTGAACGCCCGGGCGTGGTCAATCCGGCGCGCTGGATGAAGCATTACCGCAGCCACCGTGCAATATGATCTCAACCTTTATCGCACCGACGGCAGCGACGCCGCCACCCGCAGCGCGTGGTTAAGCTTGCTCAGTGGCTTTAACGTGGGCGGCTGGCGATTACGCTATCGCTCGGCCTGAACCGAAGCGGCGACGCGCCTACCCGCTACCAATCGCTGGAAACCTGGGCGCAGCACGACGTCACGCGCTGGCAGGCGCAATTAACGCTGGGCCAGCTGTACACCGATGGCCAACTGTTTGATGCCTATGGTCTGGTCGGGCTGCGCCTGGGCAGCGATGACCGCATGCTGGGCGATACCGAAAAAAAAGGTTTTGCACCGGTGGTCCGTGGCGTAGCCACCACGAATGCCCGCGTCAGCGTAACGCAGAACGGCAATCTGCTTTACCAGACGACGGTCGCGCCGGGGCCGTTTGCGTTTGAAGATTTGTATGCCACGGGTTATGGCGGCGATCTGGATGTGACGGTGACCGAAGCAGATGGCAGCGAAAAAAAAATTCAGCGTGCCCTATGCTGCGGTGGCGCAGTTGTTGCGACCGGGGCAGAGCCGTTTCAGTTTTGCGCTGGGCCAACTGGACGACAACGCCACCACGCGGCACCCCGCTGTGGTGCAGGGCACGTGGCAATACGGCATCAACAATATGCTGACCGGCTACGCGGGCGTGGCTGTCAGCGACCGCTATCACGCCACGTTGTTAGGCGCAGCCTTTAATACCGCGTGGGGCGCGCTGGCACTGGACGTAACGCAAAGCCGTACCACCTTGCCGCGTGATGAAGCAGACGGCGCCAGCTGGCGCGCCAGTTACAGCAAGACCTTACCCGGTACGCAGACCGATCTGACATTGGCGGCTTATCGCTACAACACCGCCGGTTATTACAGCCTGCGCGATGCCGAGGTCGCCATCCAGAATGCGCGCGCGGCAGTGCGGCCAGCGTGGCGCGGGTACGTAGCCGGGCTCAGGTGTCGCTCAACCAGACCTTGCCGCCGCCCTATGGCTCCGCCTATATCACGGCCAGCCACCAGAACTACTGGGACCAGCCGCAGGCGGATCTGCAATACCAGATCGGCTATTCCAACACCTGGCGCATGCTCAGTTACAGCGCCAGTCTGCAACGCTATCAACCGGCCGATGCCGAACGCGCCACCACGCAAGTGTTCGTCAATCTGTCGCTGCCGTTTGGGGGCGGCACGGATAAACCCGCCTTCAATTCGGTCTCGGCCACCTTTGCCCGCAGCAGCGATGGTCACCGCAACCTTGGTGCCAGTACCTCCGGCGCGCAAGGCGATTTCAGTTACGGCCTGAACGGTCATTCCAACCATGGTGTGCAAGGCAATAATGAACTGGTGCTTATTCCAGCTATGCCACGCGCTACGGCACGCTCAATGCCTCGCTCAGCCAGGGCAGCGAAGCGCGCCAGGCCTCACTCGGCGCATCGGGCGCGCTGGTGGCGTATCGCAACGGGGTAGTGCTGGGGCCGCCGCTGCAGGCCGATAGCGCCATCGCCATAGTCGAAGCCGATGGCGCGGCGGGCGCGGTACTGGTGAATGGCGGCGGCGCGCGGATTGATGCTTTGGCCGCGCCATCATGCCCAATCTCAATCCCTATCGCAGCAATGAAGTGGCGCTCGATCCGCAAGGCATCAGCGACGATATCGAACTGAAAAGCAGCAGCGCTGCCGTGGTGCCACGCGCCGGTGCCGTCTTGTTGTTGCGCTTTGAAACTGACCTGGGCCGTTCGGTCACGCTGAATATTGTGCGCGATGCGGGTGCGGCCGTGATTCCGCTCGGCGCTGAGATTTTTGACGAACAAGGCAATAGCGTCGGCGTGATGGGGCAGGGGGGCCGCGCGTATACCCGTGGCATTGCAGCGGCGGGCCGACTCAAGGTGCAGTGGGGCGATAGCGTGGAGCGGCAATGCACGCTGAGCTATGCCTTGCCGCCCGCAGCCACCGCGCGGCCGGTGCCGCTGATGCTGGAGCAAGTGCGATGCGAATAATCCATGCCCTTGGCCTGCTACTACTGGTGTGCGGCGCGCCGCCTGGGCGGCGGGTGAAAGCAGTAGCCAGCTGGAATTTACCGGGCAAGTCCATCGCGGCACCTGCCAGCTCAGCCCGGCTTCGACGGAACAATTCGTACGGCTGGCGCGTATGCCACGTGCATGTTCAAAGGTCGCGGCAGCCTGGTGGCGGATACGCCGTTCCAGCTCACGCTGCGCGACTGTGACGGCCTGGTGCAAGCCATCCATTTTGAATTTCAGCCGGAAAACAATGTACGGCTGCAGGGGCAGTTGCAGTGGTTTGCCAATGTGGCGACCTTGTTGCCCGCATATGGCGCCGGTGTGGCCTTGTTTACCGATGACGGGCGCAATGTGCTTAATGCCGACGGCAGTTCCGACGTCAGATTTGCCCCCACGGCCGACCAGACTTATGGGTTTCATGCCCGCTATGTGCAAACGGCCAATCAGGTTACGGCTGGCTTTGTGCGGGCAAGGGTGGTGGTGTATGTACGCTACGACTAGGGCAGGGATGGCCTGGCTTATTGGCTGCGGCGCGCTGCTCGCCGCCGCCACGGTGCCAGCGGCCAACGAGACCGAAGTCACCGCCAGCGCCGAACTGATCCGTGCCACCTGCATGATCAGCACCGCCGATGCGCGCCGTTCGATTGCCCTTGGCACCTGGTTGCTGGCTGACTTTGCTGGCGTTAATCAGGGGCCAGGCGTCAAGGACGTGACGCTCACTTTCCGGCAATGCGGCGTGGGCGGTCTGGAAACCATGTCGGTCAAAACCAGTTACCTGCCCTATGTCGGCGCGCCGCGCCTGCTGGCCAATAAAGGCAGCGCCGGTGGCATCGGCTGAATGTGGTGTTTGCCAGCACCCAGACCTCGGTGGCCGATACGCGCAACCCGACTGCGCTCTACAGCGTGGCGACGCCGATTTATGAAGACCCCGGCGTTGCGCGCATTTTGCTCAAGGCCAATCTGGTCCAGGCCACGCCCGCCGCCGTTAGCCCCGGCAGCGTGGAGCACGCTTTGTTGCTCGAGTTCAGTTACCAGTAACCCCACCTCATGATTGCGAGAACGATATGCACCTTAGCCGCTTTGCTTACCCTCTGACCCTGGCCGTGCTGGCTCCGGTGGCCCTGGCCGGTAACACCGCCGACATCAATATCTCGGCCACCATTATCAAAAAAAACACCTGCCAGGTGGACAGCAGCACCACCAGTGTCAACCTCGGTTTTGGCAATGTGGATGTGAGTACCGCCTTCACGGGCGGCGGCTGGAGCCATGCTTCGCGCACCGGCACCATCGTGTTGCGCGATTGCGATAGCAGTGATGTGAGCACGCTGATGGTGACCACGGCGCAAACCTCAGACTCCGGCAACATCAACAACTGGCTTAAAAAACAGCGGCAGCGCCACCGGGGTGGCGGTGCAGTTGAAAAGCAACCGCGCGGTGTATGTGCAGGCAGCACAAAGCGGCATGCGGCTGGGTGATTTTGCCACGGTCAGCTATAACAGCGCCGCGCGCACTGCCAGCTTTGGCGTGGAGGCATGGCTGCAGCAAACCACGGTGGGCACCGCGCCACGGCCCGGCTCAGTGGTGGCCAAGTCCACCTTCACCTTTACCTATCAATAACGCTGCCAGCGACTACAGCTCGGCCAGCCACGCCAGAAAATCGTCGCGTGGCATGGCGCGGGCAAACAGCCAGCCCTGGCCACACTGCACGCCGCGCGCCGCCAGCCACACGGCCTGTTCTTCGGTTTCGACGCCTTCGGCAACCAGCTTGAGCTGCAGCGTATGGCCCATCTCGACGATATGCGGCGCCACGCTGGCCGAGGCGGCTTCGGTGCCCACGGTGTCGACAAATGCTTTGTCGATCTTGAGCGTATCGACCCGAAAATGCTGCAGATACGACAAGCCGGAATAGCCGGTGCCAAAGTCGTCAATCAGCACCGGATGGCCCGCGCTGCGCAGCGCCTGGATGATTTCGTTGGCGGTATCGGCATGCATAAAGCCGCGTTCGGTGGCTTCGATGGCAATCTGCTGCGGGGAAAAAAACCGACTTGCTGCATTTCGGCCGCCAGCTTGTCGACAAAGCGCCGCCCGGCCAGATCGACCGCCGCCACATTGATCGAGATATACAGCGCCGGATTGGCCGCCAGCGTGGTGCCCATTTCGCTGATCACGGTTTCCAGCACTTGATCGGTCAGGGCCTGGATCAGCCGATTTCCTCGGCTAAGGGGATAAACAGATCCGGCCGTACCAACTGGCCACTGCTTTGCCGCCAGCGCACCAGTGCCTCGGCGCCGACACAGCGGCGGCTAAGCAAATCGACAATAGGTTGGTAATGCACTTCAAAGCGCCGCTGCGCCACGGCCTGGCGCAACTGGCCTTCAAACGACAGATGACGGCGCACCGCGCGTAAAAAAAACCCACGCCACCAGCACGCCCGAGACCAGCCCGGCGGGCAACCAATAGCGCAAAGCCAGTGTCCAGCGGTCGAGGATGTCATCCTCTGGCTCGCTGGCAATCACCGCCACCGGCAGCTTGTTTGAGCGCGCCACCACATGAAAACGGCCGTCTTGCAGCGCAACGCCGGGCTGAAAATAGCTTTGCCGCAAGGCTCGCGATTGGCATAAGGCAGGCGGCGATCACCGCGCGTGGGTAACGCCGACCACGCCAAGCGAATAAGAACTGCGGTCGCTCACCACATCGATCATTGATTCCGGATCGATCAATACGGCGTTCTGCCCCTGCGCCAGCACGATCATCTGGCGCCCCGCGCCTTGCGGATCGGGCACGCTGATCCAGGCGTTGTAACGCGGGCCGTGCCAGTCGGGCTTGCCCAGGCGCGGTGGGGCGATAAAGGTGGTGGCCATGGAGTCACACAGCAGCACATGGGCGGGATCGGGCTGATGGCCAGCGCCACCTGCACATAGCGGAAGCGCACCACGGCGTGGCGGGCGGTTTCTTGCCAGGCCGGGCTACATGGCACGTCGTGATGTTGTTGCAACAGGTCCAGCGCCTCGCCGACGTTGGTCATCACCGTCTCGAAATTCTGCAAACCGCGTTCGGCGTAATCCGCCAAGCATCGCGTTCGCGCGCTTGCACGGCCAGTTCGGCCACCCAACTGGCCGCCAGCAGCGGCAGCAGCAGCGCCAGCGCTAATAGCAG
>BBFD01000283.1 GCA_001313065.1 Silvimonas sp. JCM 19000 | reverse complement strand
GGCAGTTGCTCAATGGCGCCGGCCATCCAGTCAAAGCCAAGCGCCTCGCCCGATTGTAAGAACAGCTGCAGGCGCTCGCTCAAGGCGGTGCGCAAGCTGACATCGCGCGCCAGTTCCAGCACCGGCCCGGCATAGGCCAGCGCCAACACCTGCGCCGCGAGACCAATCGGCACGCCCGCGCTCAGCCATGCATCGCGCAACTCATGGTTATGCTCGGGATGGCGCAACCAGTCGGCCAGCCCTTGCAAGGCATGCGTCACCGCTTCTACAAAGGCTGCGTCCTGTTCGCCCGCCTGCAATACCCAACGCGTGGCGCGTTCGGTTTGCCGCCGCAGCAATTGCAGCATGGCGTATTGCACTTTGGTGGGTACGGCGGGTGGTAATTGCTCCGCTGCGCGCGCCAGCCGTTCGCTATCCAGCAAGGCCTGGGCCTGGCTGAATGCGTCGATCACGGCGGCCGGATGGCGTTCGGTTTCTTCGCTCAGGCGGAACACAAAACTGATGCCCTGGCGATTGACCACGTGATTGGTCAGTACGGTGGCGATGATTTCGCGGCGCAGCGGGTGCTCGCGCAGACGGCCGCTAAAGCGCTCGCGCAGCAAAGCCGGAAAGTAATCGGCCAGTTGCGCGTCCCAATGCGCGTGGTCAGGCAGATCGCTGGCCAGCAGATCGTTATTGAGCACGATCTTGGCATACGCCAGCAGCACGGCCAGTTCAGGCGCGTCAGCCCTTGCTGCGTTTGCTGCCGTTCCAGGCACTGACTGTCGGTGGCAGATATTCCAGCCGCCGCGACAATTTGCCCGCGGCTTCCATGCGCTGCATAAAGCGTTGATGCACCGGCAACAAAGAGCGCGCTTCGGCATGTTCCAGTGACAAGGCCAGCGTTTGCAATTCGTTATCGCGCAGCACCAGCCGGCCCACGTCTTCGGTCATATCCGCCAGCACGCTATTGCGCTGCTTTTGCGTCAGATCGCCGCCGGCCACGATGCGGTTCAGCAGAATCTTGATATTGACCTCATGGTCCGAACAATCCACGCCCGCCGAGTTATCAATTGCATCGGTATGGATACGGCCACCATGCAGTGCATATTCGATACGGCCGGATTGCGTCATGCCCAGGTTGCCGCCTTCGGCAAACACCTTGCAGCGTAATTCGCGGCCATCGATGCGCACGGGATCATTGGCACGATCGCTGGCGTCACTGTGGCTCTGGCTGCTGGCCTTGATATAGGTACCGATGCCGCCGTTGTACAGCAGATCGACCGGCGCTTTGAGGATGGCCTGGATCAGCAGGTTCGGTTCCAGCGCGCTGTCCTCAACCTGCAACAGCGCCTGCATTTGCGGCGACAGCGGGATGCTCTTGGCTGTGCGCGGCCACACTCCACCGCCCTCCGAAATCAGCGCGCTGTTGTAGTCAGCCCAGGACGAGCGCGGTAGGGCAAACATGCGTTCGCGTTCCTTGAACGACAGCGCCGCATCCGGGTTCGGGTCGATAAAGATGTGGCGATGATCAAACGCCGCCACCAGACGGGTGGCGGTGCTGCGCAGCAAGCCATTGCCGAACACATCGCCCGACATATCACCGATGCCAGCCACGCTAAACGCATCGCGTGCCACATCGACGCCCATTTCGCGGAAGTGGCGTTCCACCGAAACCCAGGCGCCGCGCGCGGTAATGCCCATTTTTTTTATGGTCGTAACCGACTGATCCCCCGCTGGCAAAGGCGTCGTCCAGCCAGAAGCCATATTCGGCGGCCAGGCCGTTGGCGATATCGGAGAAAGTGGCGGTGCCTTTATCGGCCGCGACCACCAGATAGGGATCGTCCTCGTCGCGACGGCGTACGCCCGCTGGCGGCACCACTTTGCCTTCTACCAGGTTGTCGGTCAGATCAAGCAAGCCGCGGATAAAGGTCTGGTAGCACTCCACGCCTTTGGCCATAAAGGCATCGCGCTCGGTTGGTGCGTTCTTGACGACAAAGCCGCCTTTGGAACCCACCGGCACGATCACGGTGTTTTTGACCATCTGCGCCTTGACCAGACCGAGCACTTCGGTGCGGAAATCTTCGCGCCGATCACTCCAGCGCAAACCGCCGCGCGCCACTTTGCCGCCGCGCAAATGCACCCCTTCGACTTCGGTGCCATAGACAAAGATTTCATACAGCGGCACCGGCTGCGGCATGCCGGGGATGCGCGCCGATTCCAGCTTGAACGACAGCCACGGCTTGTGCTGGCCGTGGGCATCGCGCTGAAAGTGGTTGGTACGCAGCGTGGCGTCGATGGCGGCCACAAAGCCGGTCAGGATTTTTTTCTTCGTCGACACTGGGCAGGGCGCTGATGGCGGCCTGCAAGCGCGTCTTGATGACTTCAGCGCCAGCGTCGTCAGCATGCTCCGGGCTAAGGCGGGCATGGAACAAGGCGCTCAGATCCCGCGCGATATCGGCGTGGTGCAACAAGCAATCGGCCAGCGTTTCGATGGCGTAACGCAGGTTGATCTGCTTCAGATAACGCGCATACGCGCGCAACACCACCACATCGCGCCAGCTCAGCTCGGCTTGCAAGACCAGTTTGTTGAACGGATCGCTTTCGCACACATTGGCAAAGGCGGCACGGAACGCTTGCAGTACCCGGTCACGCGCGGCAGCGTCTTCCAGCGCGCCAGCGGCGGGCAGCTGGATGCCGATATCGATAATCCACGCCTTGCGATCTTGTTCCAGCCGCAGCACATAGGGGCGCTCATCCAGCACGCGCACGCCCATGTTTTCCAGCAAGGGGGTGTAATCCGAGATTGCGATGTCACTGTTATTGAACAGCTTGAGCCGCCACATGCGGGTGTCGGTGCTGCTGGCCGGTGCCAGCGAGGCTTGCATGGCGGATTGCCGTTCTGCCTGCTCCAGCATGTCGATGTCGTAGACGGCAACGCGCGCGGCAAAGTCCGCCATATAGCCCGCGGGGAAGGCGCGTTGATAGCGCTGGTACAAGGTCGAGCCGCGCTCTTCGCCACTGTGTTGCAGCAATTGCGCCCGCAATTCATCGGGCCAGCGTTGGGCGATGATGGCGACTTCGGCTTCGATCTCGGCGGGCTGGTAAGCGGCCGGGCCTTTGTGACCGAGTCGCACAATAAAGTGTATGCGTGCCAACGGGCTGTCATTGAGCAGCACGTTAAATTCGCAGCTTTCACCGCCGATCTTGTCCAGCAGCAACTGCTGCACGCGCATGCGCACTTCGGTGGTGTAGTTGTCACGCGGCACGTACAGCATGGCCGAGACGTAACGGCGATAAATATCTTCGCGGAAAAAACAAGCGCACGCGGGCACGTTCATGCAGCGCCACCACGGCCAGCGCCATGCGCAGCAATTCGGCTTCGCTGGTTTCCATCAATTCGTCGCGCGGATAAGTATCCAGCACGTTGAGCAGCGCTTTGCCGCGATGGCCGGTGAGATCAGCGCCGCTGGCCTGCAGCACGGCATCTATCTTGCGGCGTAGCACCGGCACATCACGCGGCGGTTGCGTGTAAGCGCTGGCGGTGTAAAGGCCGATGATGCGCAATTCGCCCACTACACCTGACGCGTCGATCTGCTTGATGCAGACCATATCAAGGTAAACCGGGCGGTGCACGATGGAGCGGGTGTCGGCCTTGGTCAGGATCAGTTGCGACTGCGCGGTATAGGCCAGTGCGCGCAGTTCGGGTGTCAGCGCTGCAAAGGTGCGCGACGGGCCGCCGACGCCTTCGTCGCGCAGCAGACCCAGACCGGAGCCGGGTTCGATTTGCAGGGTCTGGTGGTCGGGCGTAAAGCGGTAATCGCGGCAACCGAGAATGACAAAGTGGTCGTCGAGCAGCCAGTCGATAAAGGCCAGGGTCTCGGCGGTTTCGGCGGCGGGCAAGGGCGGTGGCGCTGCGTGCAGTTGCTGGCGACACAGTGCGATACGTGCCGTCATGGCAGGCCAGTCGCCGACTGCGGTGGTCAGCGCTTCCAGCGCCAGGGTGATTTCTTGTTCGATTTGATGCAACGCGGTGGCGTCACTTTCGCGATCAATTTCAAAATGCATCCACGATTCGGGCTGCCGCCATGGGTGTCGGCCACTTCACCTTGTGCGTTGCGTGTTATGTGCAACACAGGATGCAACACCAGATGCACGGTATAACCCAGCCGGGCTAATGCCATGCCGACGGTGTCTACCAGGAACGGCATATCGGGCGTAATCAGCTCTACCACGGTGTGGCTGGATTGCCAGCCATGATCGGGTGGGGTCGGGTTATAAACCGCAACAGGGTTTCCTGGGGCTGACGCTGATGACCAAGACGGATATGGGCTTGAAACGCCCCCGTCCAGTCAACGGGCTGACGAGAAGAGTAATCTTCTGGAGGCAAATCAGCGTAATATGCGAACAGCAGTTTATGTAGCTCACTCGGCACCAGCGTGCCAAGGCTCTCCAGTAGGGCGATGTGTTGCGCCGGGAGAGGGGTATTCGTGGTCATTTCAGCCTTCCTTGATCGAAGCAGAGCTGTCGTGTAACGAGGTATTTTTTTTAATGTGCCGTGATGCCAGGCCGACTCTATACCCGCCTTCAAAAGCGCGCCAACAGGTGGAAACCCCATTAGGGAACATCCTGAACGGCCGTACTTTGCCGGGCGTGCTAGGCGTGACGACAGCCATTTGGCCTGGTGCACAGGTCAGCGCCCCCCCACGCCCGGGCCAGCGGTTTTGCCGTGGCAGGCAAGCTGCAATCGGACACCGATGAAACTGCGGTTCTGGATGCCGGGCGGTATGGCGCACCAATATCACTAGCCGCTAATATGTGGCGTAACCTGCCTATAGAACGTCCAAACGGAGAGTTGCATGACCCCCGCCCGTAACTACAAGACGACTGCGCCGCCAGGCGACACGCTGGTCGCGTGCCGAGACCTGGCGCTACAGCTACTGACGCAGTCGCTGGAAGGGTTCTTTACGCAACTTGAAGCCACCTTTTTTTTGATCTGGCCGAAGACACGCACGACATGCAGTTGCGTGATACCTACTTTGCCGCCCGCGCCGAGGCGCAATCCAAAAAAGACCGCCATCCTGGGCGCGTTCCGCCAGCAGTTTCTGGAAACCTTCAATCAGCGCCTGCAGGGCAATCATGGCAAGGCGGGGTTTTATCCGGTCAACAAGTCCATCGGCGAACTCAGCTGGTGGCGAATGATGACTACGAAGAAAGCCTGACCGCCAGCCATGTGGCGGATTCGCTCAAGAACAAGGGCGGCGATACGCTGACCCAACTCGAACAACGTCTGGCGCGTTTGATGCCGGACAGCCGCGACGCCGCCGCCAGCAACCCGCTGAGCCCGGATGCGATCGCGGAG
>BBFD01000282.1 GCA_001313065.1 Silvimonas sp. JCM 19000 | reverse complement strand
CCCCCGGTATCAAAACATGCGCCGCAGGCTCAAGCGGTAAAAGGTTTGTTCAGCGCAAGCTGAACATCAAAACATACGCCGCAGGCTCAAGCGGTTAAAAAAAAGCTAGCCAAGCACCCGCAAGCATCAGGCGCACCCACACTGCGCACCCCACAGCGATCCCTTCCCCACCGCCCATACCCAACCGCCCCCCACGCCCCGCCTAGTAGACCACCGGGTTCCCACACCCGCAGCAAAGGCATACATTGCGTATCAGCACTTATCTGGGTGTGGCGTAAGCAAAACACTGTCAGCGCTTTCCCACAACCGATAACCTCACGCGCAAAATGGCTTTCCGGGCTTGTTATGGACTAGCTGTTTTCCGCTCATGCAAGACATCACCAAAGTTACATGCCCTTGAAGTTAAAGCGTTTCTGGTTCCGCCCATCGGTAAAACGTACATTTGGCCGGGAACCACTACGACGTCAGAAAAAATCTGAGGCATGGTGTAGGCGAAACGGCATCGACATATGCCTGATCCACGAGGGTAAACATGGAAAGTCTGGAAAGTCTGAAGGAACAATGGAAGCTGATCCTGGCCGCAGTCGTTATCGGCGCCGCCGTGATCTTTGCTCTGGTCGCGGCGCCGTGGAAAGGCACGTCGGTCAGCACCACCGGCCAGTCCGCCGCGTTTGCGCAAATGCGCGAAGAGCCGGCCACGTGGACGGCCAATGAACGCGACGTATCGACGCTGCTCAACGATATGAATGCACACCAGATTACTGCCGCAGGCGTCACTGCCGCCGGTATCCTGGTCAGCACCCAAGGTGGCGATCATTACTATGTGGCCGACAAAGCCGGGCGCTTTACCCCGGTGGTGCTCGATGCCTATGGTAAGGACGCAACCTTTCCGATGATGTCGCTGGAAAAAATCCACCTTCTGGAACTTCCAGTGGAGCGATCTGGCGGCGCTGGGCATCTTTGCCTTTATGGGCGTGGCGATTTATCGCCAGTTCCAGGGCGGCTTCAAGCTGCTGGGCAAGAAGACCGACGTGACGTTTGCTGATGTGATCGGTGCAGGCGAAGCCAAGGCCGCCTTTAACGATGTGATCTCTTATCTGAAAGATCCGGATTCGTTTGCTGAAATCGGCGCACGTCCGCCCAAAGGCATCTTGTTGTCCGGCGCGCCCGGCACCGGTAAAACCCGGCTGGCGCAAGCGGTGGCAGGGGAGTGCGGCGTTAACTTTATCGCCACCACGGGCAGCGATTTCACCGCCATGTTCTACGGCGTGGGCGTGCAGCGGGTTAAGTCGCTGTTCCGCAAAGCGCGCAAGAATGCCCCGTGCGTGTTGTTTATCGATGAAATCGACGGTATCGGCAAACGCACCTCAACCGCCCATGGTGCGCGGTGGAAGCCGAAGCCAACCGCATCATCAACGCAATCCTTGCCGAAATGGATGGCTTTGCTAACAACAGCGGCGTGATTGTGATTGGCGCGACCAACTTTGCCGATCACGTGGACGAAGCGCTGCGTCGCGAAGGCCGTTTTGACCGCAAGATTCAAGTGCGTTTGCCCGATCTGAAAGACCGTGAAGCGCTGTTCGATCTGTATTCGAAAAAAGATCAAAGCCGCGCCGGAACTCGACTTTGCCCAGATGGCGCGCCTGACCACCGGCCTGACGCCCGCTGCGATTGCCTACATCGTCAACCACAGCGCCTTGGTGGCGGCTCGCGCCAACAAGCATTCGGTTGAGCAAGAACACATGATGGAAGCGCTGGAAGTGTGCCGCATCGGTGAAGACACCGGTGGTGGCGACGCGATGACGCCGGACGAGCGCGAACGCATTGCCGTGCACGAAGCCGGTCACGCCATCCTGGCCAAGGTGCTGAACACCGGCCGCCTGGAAAAAAAGTAACCATCCTGCCGCGTGGCCCGGCGCTGGTATTACCCTGGTGACGCCGGAGCAAGACAAGCATCTGCATCGTCGCAGCGAGCTGGAAAACCGCATCAAGATGTTGCTGGGTGGGCGTTGTGCCGAGTTGTTGCTGGCACACGAGGCATCGAGCGGCGCATCGTCTGATCTGAAAGAAGCCAGCAAACTGGCGCTGACCATGGTGGCAACGCTGGGCCTGGGCGATACCGGCCGCTTGCTGAACTACGAAGCCGTGGGCGAAATGCGTCTGCCGTTCAATAGTGATCGTGCGCTGGATGAGGCCAATGATTTGCTTGAGCGTCTGCATGGCGAAACCGAGGCGCTGCTGCTGCATTACTCGGCGGCGCTGAAAGCGGTGACGCGTGAATTGCTGGAACACGAAACCATCGCAGGCGATGTGGTAATCCGCGCAGTGGAAGAAGTCGATGCCGGGATAGAACTGCAAGCCGCTTGATGAGCAGCGTGACAGTCACGCCGCACTAGCAACAAAAAAATGGCACGCCACATGGCGTGCCATTTTGCTTTGAAAGGGCCGGGAAGGGGCCACGCATAGGGTGGGTCAAGACCCACCCCTCGAAGCCACGAAGAAGAACCCAAATTGTCAGGTCTCGTCACTGGCGTTGACGGGCGGCTCATAACCCACCCAACGAAGCGTTTCTTTATCGCTAATCCAGCGCCCCGAGAGCGCGCAGCTTGTCGCACGTAGCCCCAATGCGGTCGTGCACCAGCAGCTCAAACACATAATCCAGATGCGTGGGTTCCAGATTGATCAAGGCGCAGGTAACGCCAGCGCGCCGCGCCTCGCGCGGGATCAGATTAACCGGGCCTACTTCCAGCGACGAACCCAGCACCAACATCAGATCGGCTTGCACCGCCAGCTCAAAAGCGGGTTCCACCAAGGGCACCGCCTCGCCATACAACACCACATCGGGTTTCAGAATCTCATCGCACTGGCGGCATTGCGGTACGTCGTATTGCTGCAGATAGTCCAGATCATGCGGCGTGCCGCATTGCAGGCAGGTGGCTTTAACCAGCGTGCCATGCAGTTCCAGCACTTCCGAGCTACCGGCTTTGTGGTGCAAACCATCGATATTCTGCGTCAGCACACTGACGCGTTTGCCGCCTTGTTCCAGTTCGGCCAGAAAGCGGTGGCCGCCGTTGGGCTCGTAGTTGCCCGCCAGCTTGAGCTTGAAAATCTCTTTGAACGCCGCCCAGAACCCAGCCGGGTCGGCGTAGAAATAATCGATATTCACCACATCGGCAAAGCTGCGGTCGCGGGTAAACAGCCCATTGGCCGAGCGGAAATCCGGGATGCCCGATTCCGTGCTCATGCCTGCGCCGCTGAGCACGGCAATGTGTTGCGCTTGCTGGATGGTGTGGGCGAGGGCGGACAGGTGTTCGTGTGTGGTGATCGTCATGGCGGGCTCGTGCAACGGCAAAGAAAAGAAGGCGTTTTAAACGCCAGCCTGCGGGGCCTGCCTGATTGGGAAAAACGCCGCCGCGCATGCGATGCTACAAGCCATTCGGCGATAAACCAAGGATGTGCAAGTGCCTCAGATTTCCCCCGTGCTGGCGCTCTGGCGTAAAACCAGCGGCTTGCCCGCTGGCAAATGGATCTTTTCCCGGCTGCTCTGTGCCAAGCGCCGTATTTTGGCTCGATCAAACCGCGCTTTGAACGGCTGGAGCCGGGCCAGTGCGAAGTGCGTATTGCCAAACGCCGCAGCGTGCAAAACCATATCGGCACCGTGCATGCGATTGCCATGTGCAATATGGCCGAACTGGCGGCGGGCACCATGACCGAAGTGACCATCCCGACCACTCATCGCTGGATACCCAAAGGCATGTCGGTGGAGTATCTGGCCAAGGCCGAGACCGCCTTGCGCGCCGTGGCAATCTGGCCTCAGGTTGACTATGGCCGCGGTGCGCAAGCCGTGGTGGTGCCGGTGGATGTGCTGGATGCCTCCAATACCGTGGTGTTCCGCGCGCAAATCAGCATGTGGGTGTCGCCCAGAAAATAAGCGGTGCGGCCATCACACTTCTTTCAGCCGGTATACGCAGAACAGCGCACCGCTGACGCTGCACAGCGCCACATAAAATACCGCGTGATAGCCCCACAGTTCTGCCACCGTGCCGGCGATGGCTCCGGCAATGATCGAGCCGGTGCGGGTGGTGGTGGCGAACAAGGTGGTGGCGGTACCGATCTGGCCGGGCATCAAATCCTGGAAATACAGCATGCCGATCCCGGCAATCACGCCAATAAAGATGGCGTTGAGCAATTGCAGCGCCACCATGGCGTATTCATTGGTGGCAAAGCTCACGCCCAGGTAAAACAGCACACCGGCAAAAGTGGCAAACCGCATCATCACGCGCTTGCCCAAGGTGCGGCAGTAATACGCGGCAACCAGCATCGCCGGAATTTCCAGCCCGGCGGCCGTGCCCATCAGCAAGCCGACGGTTTTTTTTCCGGCAGATGCAGGACTTGCGTCACATACAAAGGCATGTTGATCAAATACATGCTGTTGCAGGTCCACATCATCACCGAACCAATAAACAGCAAACGCACTTGCGGATCTTTCCACCATTTGATTTTGGGCAAATGCGCGGTTTCGTGATGGGGCCGTTGTGGCACCAGTGGCAGCGCGCGCCAGACCAGCGCTGCACACGCCACAAACGACAGCGAGATGCAATACATGGTGGGAAAACCAAAACCGATGGCCAGCGCAAATGACAAGGGCGGGCCGATCACCCAGGCCAGTGACACCTGCGCGCGCATGATGGAATTGAACATCACCGCTTCGCGTTTGACGTGGTCGGCGTGCTCGCGCGCATAGGCAAATACTTGCGGATTGGCGGTGCCGCCAAAGCTGCCGAACAGCACGGCCAGCGTGATCAGCAGCCAGTAGGAGCGGCTGAAAGCAAAAAATCAGACAGCCCAGAAAACCCGCGATGCAGCAAAACACAATCAAGCGGCGGCGGTCGCCCCCTGCTTTGTCGGAATGGTGCGCCAGCCATTGGCTGACGCCGATGCCGACCACGGCGCTGACGGTATAGAACAAGCCGACCATGATGGGCCGCACGCCGACATGACCCGTCAGATACAGGCTGAGGGTGGGAATTTGCAAAGACGCAGCCACGCCCGTCAAGAACGCGACGACCAGAAAGGCAATCGAAGTCAGGTCCGGGCGTTGGCGCAGGCGGGTACTCAAAGTCAGGGTAGGCATCACACAGTCCAGCCGCTTGGCCGGCATCGCGGGGCGAGCGGTCGGGCTTGTTGGTTACAGCAGCCGTGTATTTTATGTAAAAGCAAACGTTTGCGTGGCTTGTTTTTATGCTGCGATTGTCACACCGGCCCGATGGTCGGACGGGCGCGGCATGCGCTGGCTTCAGTGGTCGTGTTCGTCCGGCCACACGCGTTGCAACAGCAATGCCCGCGCCCCGCCAGCGGCCG
>BBFD01000281.1 GCA_001313065.1 Silvimonas sp. JCM 19000 | reverse complement strand
GGCATGGGGGGACCGGGTGTGCGGTCTGGTCCACCCATTCGAAGCCGCAGCGCACCAAGCATCATCGTGCGTCTCCATGGCTTTGAATGGTGGTCATGACCCACCCTATGTTTTCTCCAGAAATTTTTTTTGTGCTATATTTCCAGCAGCAAATCGCGGAGGGTTTATGGCGGCGCTTGAGAAACCGGTACTGAAAGACGAAGTCGTGATGACCAAAGCCTTGGTCCGCACGGCGGAGCGGCTGGATTTCCGTCAATCGGACCTGGGCCGCATGCTGGGCTTGTCCGGTGCCAGCGTCAGCCGCATGGTGCACGGCCAGTACGAACTCAATAACCATCGCCCCGAGTGGGATACCGCGCTGACGCTAATCCGCCTGTATCGCTCACTCTCCTCCATCCTCGGCGGGCAAGAAGATCTGATCCGCCGCTGGATGCATACCCCCAATACCGATCTGGGCGGCGTCCCCGCCGACATCATCCGCCGTGGTGCGGCCGGCTTGTTTACTGTGGGTCTCTATCTTGACGGCATCCGCGGTCGTATCTAACAGCAGCGCCGCGTTCAAGGCCTGGCGTTCGGTCGAAACCCAGCGCGAAGTGGCCACGCTGGCACTGGTGGACAATGATCCTGACGAGCAAGCGCTGCTCGAAACTTTGCTGGATGAGCACAAGCCGCCGGTGCCTGCTGGCGCACAAAAAACTGCATTATCTGCTGAGTACACCGTTTCGCTATCCGGCCAGCCCGCCCCACGGTACGCGCTTTGTCCGGCCTGGCGCGCTGGGCATGCTGTACGCGGCCGAGAATAAAACCACCGCCATGGCCGAATCGGGCTATTGGCAATTCCGCTTTATCAATGCCTCCGCCGGGTTGCGCGACACGCATATCACCTTGCAACGCACCTTGTTCCAGGTGGATGTGGCGGGCAATGCGGTCGATCTGCGCCTGCCGCCGTTTGCCGCCACGCCGGACCGCTGGAACCGTCCCGATGATTACCGCGCCACCCACGATATCGGCACGGGCGCGCGTGAGAACGGCGACGTTGATCTGATCCTGTATCCGTCGGTACGCGATCCCGAGCATGGTCTGTGCATTGCCGTGGTACAGATGCGCGCTTTCAAACGCAACAAGCCGTTGGCCAGCGAAGAATGGCATCTGACCATCTTGTCAGACCATGTGTTATTCCGGCGCGGGCGCGAAACGCTGTCTTTCCGCTTTAGCTAAAGCCCAGGCGCGGCGCAGTCGGGATGGCCAGGCTGGTGCCGCCCGGCATATGACCGATTTCGCTTTCGCGGCCGCTACGGCACAATGCCGCTGAAATCGATATCAGAAACCTAACCGACCGGGCCCATGAACCTCCGCCAGCTTGCCGCTCACCTCCAGCTCTCACCCACCACGGTTAGCCGTGCGCTTAATGGTTTTCCTGAGGTTAACGCCGAAACGCGCGAACGCGTGGTCGAAGCCGCGCGTCAACTCGGCTACCGCGCCAACACGGTTGCGCGTCGCCTTGCCACCGGCAAGACCGATAGCATCGGCATCATCTATCCGTTTGAGCCGTCCGATCTGGGCGATCCGGTCTTCCTCGACATCATTGCCGGGATTACCGAGCGGCTGGGCGAAGCCAGCATGGATTTGATGATCGTCTCGGCGGCGCAAGAACATGAACTGGATACCTACAAACGCATGGTGTCGGCGGGCCGAGTGGATGGCCTGATCGTAGCGCGGACGCAAGTGCAGGATCCGCGCCTGGAGTACCTGCAGGAAAAGGGTTTCCCGTTTGTGGCCCACGGGCGCAGTGCGCTGGCAGACCCATACCCCTGGTTCGATTACGACAATGAATATGGCATGCGGCTGGCGGTAGAGCGGCTAACCACGCTGGGCCATCAACGTATTGCCCTGGTCAGCGCGCCGCTCTCGATGAACTTTGCCGCGCAACGGCGCATGGGTTATTTGCTGGGGCTGAACGCCGCTGGCGTGGCGGTCGATCCGGATTATATGGTGCACGGCGGGCTGACGCCGCTCGATGGCGCTGCCGCCACGCGCAAATTGCTGGCCCTGCCACAGCGGCCGACGGCGCTGGTGGTGGATAACAACGTGTCAGCGCTGGGCGTGATGAGCGCGCTGCGCCAGGCCGGCTTGCTGCGGGGCACGATATTTCGATCATCGTATTTGGCGGCTTGCCCGCGCTGCTGCCGGATAGCGCCACGGTGAGCGCCATCATGCAACCGCAAGCGCGCCAGGCCGGCCGCACACTGGCCGAGCTGATGCTGGCGCGCCTGGCCGGGGAACCGACCCCGTCGCTGAATCGGCTGTGGAAACCGGAACTGGTGCCGGGCGGCACCGATCAGCCTCCGCCGCGCGCTTGAACCCGTAAGGACGATAGGGTGGGTCTGGACCCACCGTCCAATGTGGCATGCCAAGCAAACCGCTCGTGGCATTCGGCTTTGGATGGTGGGTCACGACCCACCCTATTAATCACGAGACATCGGGTGGGTCTGGACCCACCGTCCAATGTGGTATGCCAAGCGCACCGCTCGTGACATCTGGCTTTGGGTGGTGGGTCTAGACCCACCCTATTGGTCGCGGCTTAATCCAGTAGCACCAGATTATCGCGGTGGATCAGTTCGGGTTCTTCCAGATATCCCAGAATTGCTTCGATCTGCCCGGTGGGCTGGCGCTGGATGCGGCGGGTTTCGGCGGCCGCATAGTTGATCAAGCCGCGGGCGATCTCGTGGCCAAGGCTGTCCACGCAGCTGACCATATCGCCGCGGCGGAAATCCCCCACCACATCAACGACGCCAATCGGCAGCAAGCTGGACCCCTTCTCTGCCAGCGCCCGGCGCGCGCCGTCGTCCAGCACCACTTTGCCTTTAACCTGCAGATGCGCCGCAATCCACTGCTTGCGCGCCGCCAGCGGCGAGGTCTCGGGCACCAGTTGCGTGCCGATGCCCTCGCCGCCTGCCAGCCGCGTCAATACATCGGGTTCCCGGCCGCTGGCGATGATGGTGGCGGCGCCACTGCGGGCGGCCCGTTTGGCCGCGAGGATTTTGGTCAGCATGCCGCCAGTCCCCACATTGGAACCCGCCCCACCCGCCATCGCTTCCAGCGCCGGATCGCCCGCTTTGGCTTCTTCCACCAGCGTGGCGGCGGGATCTTTGCGCGGGTCCGCCGTGTACAGCCCGCGTTGGTCCGTCAGGATCACCAACGCATCGCCTTCGACCAGGTTGGTCACCAGCGCACCCAGGGTGTCGTTATCGCCAAGCTTGATTTCGGCGGTCACCACGGTGTCGTTTTCGTTGATGATTGGAATCACGTCCAGCGCCAGCAGCGTCAGCAAGGTAGAACGCGCATTCAGATAACGGGTGCGGTCGGCCATATCCTCATGCGTCAGCAGCACTTGCGCGGTGTTCAGCCCATGTTGCCGAAACGCGCTCTCATACGCCTGGCACAAGCCCATCTGGCCCACTGCGGCGGCGGCTTGTTTTTCATGCACGGCGGTGGGCTTGACGCTCCAGCCCAGCCGCGCCACGCCTTCTGCCACCGCACCGGATGACACCAGCACCACCTGTTTGCCCAGCGATTTAAGCTGGGCAATTTCTGCCGCCCAGCGCGCCAATGCGGCGTGATCGAGGCCGCGGCCATCGTTGGTGACCAGACTGGAACCCACCTTGACCACAATACGCTGGGCCGATTTGACGACGCTGACAGGCATGAACGCGCTTCCGGAAAACGGGAAAAGCGCAATTATACGGGGCATTGCGCTGGCTCGGCATGAGCGTATCGGGCATAAGCCACAGTGACGCCAGCCGCGCCTGCTGCTATAACCGGCGTCATTGCCCACCGCATAGTGACACCATGGCCGCCACCCGCCCTGTCTCACCCCGAGCCATTAGCTGGCTCAAGTTCGTTTTGTTTATCGTCTGTCTGATCCCGGCCGCGTGGATCGCGCTGCATGTGACCAGTGCGGTCAATCCGGTTGAGTACGTGACGCATCAAACCGGCACCTGGACACTCAATTTTTTTGCTGATCACCTTGTGCGTAACACCGCTACGCATCCTTACCGGCCGCAATGAGTTGCTGCGCTTTCGCCGCATGCTGGGGCTGTTTGCTTTCTTTTATGTGTGCTGTCATTTCGCCACCTGGTTCGGGCTGGATCATTTGTTCGACTTTGCCGCAATGTGGCACGACGTGATCAAACGGCGCTTTATCACCGTCGGCTTTATTGCCTTTGTATTGATGGCCGCGCTGGCAGTCACCTCCAACGCCGCCAGCGTGCGCAAGCTCAAACGTAACTGGGCGCGGCTGCATAAGGCCATTTACGCCATCGCCATTCTGGGCGTGGTGCATTACTGGTGGCTGGTCAAACGCGATATCACTGATCCGGCCATATACGCAGTCTTGCTGGCGATCTTGCTGGGCTGGCGCATCTGGCGCGCGCAACAGCAAAAGCGGCTGGCGGCAGTCCGAACACGATGAACAAGGAAACCCCCTTAAGCCTGGCCGAGGTCACCCATCTGGCTTTGCAGATTGGCTTGCTGGCGCATAGTTGCGGCGCCGATACCGCGCGCACCAGCGCCGCCATGCAACGTTGCGCTACGGCATTGGGCGCGCAGCGGGTCGATACGGTGGTGTCATCGCTTAACCTCGGCCTGACGCTGGAAATGAACCTGCAGCGTGAAACCGCGCTGCGCAAAGCGCCGCATATGGGCGTTAATTTTCGCGCGCTCAATGCACTGGAGCGCGCCCTGACCTCGCTCGAAGCCGGCCGCATCGGCACTGAAGCCTTCAAAACGTGGACCGAACAAATCGCGACGCATACCCCGCGCTATCCGGCCGGACTGATTGCGCTGTTTGTCGGGATAGCCTGTGGCGGCTTTGCCGCCCTGTTTGGTGGGGACGCCGCCGCCATCGCGCTCACCACCTTTGCCAGCGGCATCGGCATGGCGTTACGGCAATGGCTGGTCAAACGCGGCTTGCAGCCCTTGATGTTTGCCAGCGCCGCCGCCTTTGTCGCCACGCTGATCACCGGCGCGGCCCATAGCCTGACCAGCACGCCGGATGCGGCCCTCGCGGCCTGCGTGCTGTTTCTGATTCCCGGCGTACCTTTGATCAATGGCACCAGCGATTTGCTGCAGGGCAATTATCTGAATGGCAATGTGCGGCTGACCATGGGGGTGGTGATTATCGTGGGCATCGCCATCGGCATGAGTCTGGCTCTGCGGGTGGTGGATGATGCCGCACTGGTTAATCAGCATCTGGGCCGCACCGGCGGCATTGGGCTTTGCCTTGCTGTTCAACGTGCCGCCGCGTGCCCTGCCGGGCTGCTGTGCGATGGCAGTGCTGGCCGTAGCGTTGCGCAACGGCATCGTGGCGGCGGGCGGCGATCTGG
>BBFD01000280.1 GCA_001313065.1 Silvimonas sp. JCM 19000 | reverse complement strand
GCGGGCACAGGGCACTGCGCTTGCGGCAGCGCCTGTGCAATCGTCTCAATCAAACGCGTGCTTTGCTGCACGATGCTGTCGCGGTATTGCTCAAACGTGGCGTCGGTTATCGCGTTGCCATCTTGCGCATCAAATACCGTCATCACCGGCACATGCAAATGTCCGGCCCGCATTTTGGGGTTATGTATTTCGCGCAGCAAGACATTGCGATAGCCGCTTTCATTGGACAGATAATTGCCACCGCCCCCGCTTTGCGCGCAACTATCCGCAGCTGGAATCACGGGCGCAATCACCGGTGGATAAGGCCCGCCCTGTTTTTCATTGAAATGCGTAATGGTATTGGTATTGCAGTCGGCAAAAGCGCTGAATGAGGTATGCCACAGCACCGGAAATCCATCAAAGCCGCCCGCGTAGGGATTGGCGATGCCTGCACCGGTGTGTGCGTTGATCATGGCCGCCACCGGCAAGCTGGTGCCCAACCATTGCGGCGGCTGGTTTTGTTGCCACGGCTTGGCGTTGTAGCCCAACACATCACTGGGCGGATAGATATCCGAATCGCCTTGGTGCGCTAATAAAGGCGGAATGATTTCGCCGAGGTTATCGGCAAAGTTGGTGGCGTGATAACGGCCATGCCATTGCTCAATCCAGAATTCGCCTTTACCGCCCTGGCTCACCGTAATCGAAGCCTGCACGGCATTGGGGCCGCGCATAAAGGCAGCAGCGTGTGTTCTTGCATGCCGTCGCGGAACGGTTGGTAATTGACCGGCAATAAATAAGTCTGGATTACGGCGATGCTGCCATCGCTCAATGTGATCTGGCGGCCATTCAGCGCCAATGCCAATGCGCCTGATGGATTGCGATCCGCACATGCGCATCTGCGCTGCCCGGCTTGCCCAAAGTAAACGGATCGAAGCCGCTGATGATGATGCGGCGATATTGCGCCCCGGATGGAAACCGCATGCTGAATTGGCCGCGCGAGGCGCGTTCCAGCGTCCACAGCAATTGCGCGCGTTGCGCCTCGCTTAATTTGAAACCGGGCTGCCATTGCCGCACTGCTGCGGTCAATTGCAAGCGCGACCAATACAGCATGCGGTCATCGCCATGCGGCAAATCGCCCCGCACCACCCGGCCCTGCACGCGGTCGAGTGCCGCTTGCCACAAGGCAATGCCGCTACGGCGGATGAACTGGTCAGCAGCGCCAAACGAAGTTTGCTGGCACAAGGCGCTGGCAAAGGCCGGGCCGTATTGATCAAAGCCACTGGCGCGCAGGATTTGCGCCGAGAACGCGACGCCGCCTGGCACCACCGTATTGGCCAGGCGCTGCTCTTCCACCGACAGCGGCCGCGAGGCATCGATACACCCTGCATGCGCCCAACTTGCCACTACCAACGCCATCATCGCCAACCAGTTTTTTTCTGCATCGATTACTCCGTCCCGGGGTTGCTTGTGCCAACAACGCAGTCTACCGGCAGCGCCGCCCGTCGGGCAGTCCTGGCTGGTGCACCGCGTTTTCAGCCTGGTTGACGATCATCTAGACGTCCGTGCGCTTGCGCGCTACGCAGCGATACTTTGCGCAACACATCGCCCCCATAACCAGCTGGTCAGTGTCGGTTTCCGACGGTTTTTGCTTAACAAATCCGCAATCTGCGCTGCCTACCTTGCGCTGGCGCCAGCCCGTTGCGGGCCAGGCAAATACAGACCCACAGAGGACGGAGACGAGACCATGGATCAGCACAACAAGCCTTTTAACCGCCGCCGCTTTATGCAATCCGCCGGCGCCGCTTTAGCGACTTCGATGTTGCCACCGGGCCTGCAGAAAGTACTGGCCGCCCCGGCGGGCAGCGGCACTTTGGGTTCGATCGCGCATGTGGTGATTTTCTCGCAAGAGAATCGCTCGTTTGATAGCTACTTTGGCAGCTTGAATGGCGTGTCTGGCTTTGCTGACAACCATCCGCTGCTGCAAAAACGCCGCCAATGGCGTGGCCAATGTGTTTTATCAAAAGAGCGGCAGCACCATCCAATGCCCGTTTCATCACAACCTTAAAACCACGGCTGCCGAATGCGCCGCCGATGTGGCGCATGACTGGACCTCGGGCCACACCGCCTGGGACAACGGCAAGCTGACCAGGTGGTATAGCGCCAAGGGCGGCTTGTCGATGGGCTATTTCAACCGCGCGGATATCCCGTGGCATTACGCGCTGGCCGACAATTTCACCACCTGTGACCATTATTTTCATTCGGTGATGGGCCCGACCAACCCCAATCGCTTGTACCTGATGACGGGCACCATCGATCCGCAAGGCAAGAACGGCGGCCCGGTCATCGATAACAGCGAAAAGGCTACACCTGGACCACCTACGCCGAGCGCTTGCAAGCCGCAGGCATCAGCTGGCGCGTCTATCAGGAAACCGATAATTTCGACGACAACGCGTTGGCGTGGTTTAACAGTTTCAAAAAAAATGCCGCGACCACTTCGCCCTTGTATATCAACGGCATGCAACGCCGTGCCGCCAGCGCATTCGCCAACGATGTGGCCAATGACACGTTGCCCGCGGTGTCGTGGATTCTGGCCCCGACCGCGCTATCCGAACACCCGGACCATGGCCCCAATCCGGGCGCTAATTACGTGAACCAGTTTCTGACCGCACTCGCCGCCAACCCCAAGGTGTGGGAAAAAAAACCGTGTTCTTGCTGGTGTACGACGAGAACGGCGGCTTTTTTTTGATCATGCAATGTCGCCGGTGGCGCCCAGCGGCACCGCCGATGAGTTTGTTAACGGTTTGCCGATAGGCTTGGGTGGGCGCATTCCGGCGCTGGCGATTTCGCCGTGGTCCAAGGGCGGGTATGTGGCCAGCGAAGTGTTCGACCACACCTCCACACTGCGCTTTCTGGAAGCCTGGACCGGCGTGCAGGAACCCAATATCAGCGCGTGGCGGCGCAAGGTGTGCGGCGATCTGACCAGCGCTTCAACTTTAACGCGGGCGACTACGCTTTCCCCACGCTGCCCGACACCGCCGCGCTGGCTGCGGCCGCCGCAACGGAATGCAAAAAAAACCTGCCCGCCGCCACACCGATCGCCACCACCACCGCGCCGACCCAGGAAACCGGTCCACGCCCGGCGCGCGTGCAACCGTATCAGCTGAATGGCTGGGGCGGCGCGGAGCGTTCCACCGGCCGCTACTGGGTGTATATGACCAACCACGGCCCGCAAGACGTGATGATGACGGCGTACGTAAACGCCTATCGCACCGATGGCCCCTGGCGGTATCAGGTGACTGGCGATGGCGTGCAGGCCAAGGATTATTTCAGCGTTAACACCTACGGCGGCGGCAAATACGACATCAGCTGTATGGACCCAACCGCTTCTATCGCCGTTTTGCCGGCAATATCAGCGCCACCGCATGGCAGAACCAGCCCGAGCCCGAAGTGACCATTACGCTGGGTGCGGCCGGTGCGCCGATTGCGCTGTCGTTTGTGAATGCGTCGACCACCACAGCGGCCGTGTTTAGCGTCAAGCGCCGCAATGTGCCCACCGACGGCAGCGGCGGCCGCGTCTGGACGGTGACCGTGCCGGCCGGGCAAACCATAGGCGGCAGCTTCCCCACCAACAACGACTGGTATGACTATGTGATTACGCTGAGCGGCGACAGCCTGTTTGCGCGTGAGTTTGCGGGCCATATTGAGGGCGTGGAAAGCAAGACTGAAATGCCGTTTACGGGCTGATCGGGGGTTTGGCGTCCGCGTTTGGGCCCATTAATCAAAGCCGTATGCCATAGCGCGGCGGGTGGCCAGGGTGGTGGGCGGGGGCAAAACCACCCAAAACCCGGCCAGACGCCCCTATTGCAGCATCTGGGTACGGCTTTGATGGGTGGGTCGAGACCCACCCTATGGTGCGCCGCCTTGCGCTCGCGCGCGGGGCGGCGACACCTGCTAAAATCCGGGCTCACGATCAAAGCCTCCGCCCCATGCCCAGTTACCTCGCTCTTGAAACCTCCACCGAACATCTGTCGCTGGCGTTGCACACGCCGGAAGGCTTGTTTCTGCACGCCGAACACGTCGGCCAGAAGCATGCTGAACTGACGCTGCCCGCGCTCGAACAACTGCTGGTGCAAGCTGGCGTAACGCGCGCTGAGCTGGCGGGCGTGGCGTTTGCCATGGGCCCCGGTTCGTTTACCGGTTTGCGCATCGGCTGTGGCATTGCGCAGGGCCTGGCGTTCGGGCTCGATATTCCGGTGGTGGGGTGTCGACGCTGGAAGCGCTGGCGCAGCAATGCCCCGGCGATCTGGCTTATATCTGCATTGATGCGCGCATGAACCAGGTCTACACCGCGGCGTATCAGCGCGAAGGCGAGCAATGGCACGAAATCTTCGCCGCCGATGTGCTCAATCCCGATACCATCCCCGTGCCCGAGCAAAGCGGCTGGATGGGCCTGGGCAGTGGCTTTGCCGCTTATGCCGACACGTTGCAGCAACGTCTGGGCGCGCAACTGGCTGATACGATGCCCGATGCCTATCCGCATGCTCGCAACATTCTGGCGCTGGCTTTGCCGCGCTTTGAGGCGGGCCAGGGCATGCCGGCGGATCAGCCACCTTGCTCTATCTGCGCGACAAAGTGGCGCTTAAAACCCACGAGCGGGTGGCCAAATGACAGTAAAGCTGCGCGCCTTGCTGGGCTCGGATATCCACGCGGTATTGGCGCTGGATAACGCCACCAATCCGCACCCATGGAGCCACACGCAATGGCAGCAAGCGCTGGAAGCGCACGACTGCATTGCGCTGGACCGTGATGGCGCGCTGGCTGGTTTTGCCGTGACGAATACGGTGCTGGACGAAGCTGAATTGTTGTTGATTGCGGTCGACCCCGCGCTGCAACGCCAAGGCTGGCACGCAATTGCTGAGCGCCGTCATCAATGCCTTGCGCAGCCGCGACGTGGCTAAATTGTTTCTGGAAGTGCGCGCGGGCAATGCCGCCGCGCAAGCGCTGTATGCCAAGGCGGGCGGTCTGCGCATTGGCTGCGCAAAGACTACTATCCCGGCACCGACGGCGGCCGCGAAGATGCCGTCAACTACGCCTTTACGCTGCATGCTCCCAGCAACGGGACTGAGCCATGAGTCGGCGCGAACAGATCCTGGATGAACTCGGCCTTGGCCCGCTCTGGCTGGAGCGCGCGCATTGGCAGTCGCTGGCGGCAACCGAATTTGTGCCTGCCCCACTGACCGACGGCCCGGTTACTGCGCCCGCCCCCGTACCGGTCGCACATGCACCGCATCCGGCTGTGCCGGTACCCGCCGTCGATACCGCGCCGGTGATCGCCACGCACGCCATTGCGGCGCTGGAAGCGACTTCCACGGAGCGTCCGCTGCGCAAAGCGCCGATTGTGCCGCTGGT
>BBFD01000279.1 GCA_001313065.1 Silvimonas sp. JCM 19000 | reverse complement strand
TTGCTGGCACACCAACCGCGCAGTGCTCCGGCGGCAGAACAGGCGGGCTTTGACGTGCAATTGTCGGGACACACCCACGGCGGCCAGTTCTGGCCGTGGGGGCATTTCGTGCGCTTTCAGCAACCGTTTACTGCCGGGCTGCATCGGCTGGGCAAGCTGTGGGTGTACACCAGTCGTGGCACCGGCTACTGGGGGCCGCCCAAACGCTTCGGCGCTCCTTCCGAAATCACCCGTTTGCGCCTGGTGCGTGCCTGATACCCGAAGCGGGTAACGACCCGGCAAGCAAAGCCACCAGGCGCGACGCATGCAGCTCGCCACGCCGCTGTGAGCGGTGGCTTTAACAACCTGAAAACCAAAGCGCTGAGCTTCCGCCATTGCGGCTGGTCACGCCGTCGCCTGGCCTGGGCCTTGATCCACCCTGGGCTTGCTGCAATCGGCTAATGCGCGTCCGCATAAACCTGGATAGAATCCGCCCCCCGCTCAGAAGCTGGCGACCCACTCGTCGAGCAGCGCGCCGATGGTTACGCCGCGCGCTTCGGCTTTCTCTTTGAGCAGGCGCCGTGTGCGCTCATCCACCACGGCATTGAGCTGCACCGGAATCTGCACATTCGCCACATCCCCCGACTTGAGCGCTTGCTGCAGCCGGTTCTGCCGACTACGGCGCTTGCGCTCTGCACTTGTCATCGGGCGCAAACCCACGCAGGGTCGGCCACGGCGCGCGGCCTTGGGCATGCCTGGCAATTCTGCGGTAACGAAATCGGCTGAGTGCTTCATGAGAGTGTATCCGGCGATCGATTGAGGGATGACGCAATTTTTGCCCCAAGTCACGAAATCAGGCAAGCAAAAAACAGCGGGGCTTATCAAGCGGAATGCGGCCGGAGCAGGCAATACAAGCGCGTCACAAAACCCCTCTCCAACTCAATCCATTACTTGATGAAACGATCTCAAGCCATTGATTAATAACGACACGGCAAATAAACGTGACTCGGTCACAAAATCGTGACCGCCCGTAACACTGGCGAGCACACCCATCGCACCCGATAATCCCGCATCCTCGTCCCGCCCTGGCTCCATTTTGCCCAGCAATCGCCGCGCCCTTCTTTTGCTTGCCCTGCTAGCCAGCGCTTTGCTGCTGGCGCTTGTGCTATCGATCGCCAGCGGCGCCCTGTCGATTCCGTTGACGCAATTTCCCGGACTGATCCATCCGCAGACGACGGAGCACGCCCTCTGGCAAAGCATCGTGCTGGAGGTGCGCCTACCGCGTGCGCTGCTGGCCGCCCTGACGGGGGCCGCGCTGGCCCTGTGTGGCGCGGTGATGCAGGCCTTGTTTCGTAACCCGCTGGCGGAACCGGGACTGGTCGGCATTTCTGCCGGCGGCGCTTTGGGCGCGGTCGGCGCAATCGTACTGGGCGCAACCAGCAGCTGGACTATCGCGCCCTCGGCCTTTGGTGGCAGCCTGCTCGCCACCACCGCCTGTTACGTGCTCGGCCGTCGCCAGCACAATATGGCCGGACTTTTGCTGGCTGGCATCGCCATCAACGCCTTGTGTGGCAGCCTGATCAATCTGCTGACCTACTTTGCCGATCCGGCCCAGCTGCGTGGCCTGACCTTCTGGACCATGGGCAACCTTGGCGGCGCCACCTGGCCGCTATTGGCGGAACTGGCGCCATGGACCCTTGCGCTGAGCGTTTTGCTGTGGCGCGACTGGCGTGCGCTCAATGCACTACTGCTCGGCGAGCGTGAAGCCAGCCATCTCGGCTTTGCAATCAAGCCCTTGCGCCGTCGACTTATTGTGATGGTTGCGCTGTTAGTCGGCCCTTTGGTGGGCGCCACCGGCACCATCGGTTTCGTTGGCCTGGTGGTGCCCCATCTGGTGCGCTTGCTGTCGGGCGCGAACCATCGTTGGCTGCTACCCAATTCAATGCTGGGCGGCGCCGCGGCATTGACCGGCGCGGACTGGCTGGCGCGCACATTGATGCCGCCCGCCGAACTACCCATAGGCGTCGTCACCAGCCTGGTCGGCGCGCCGTTCTTTTTGTGGCTACTAGCCGGAAGGTGCGCTGATGCTGCGTGTAGACAGGTTGAATGCGCACGCGAAGGCCGCACCGTGCTGCGCAATGTCAGCTTTGAAGTGATGCCGGGCCAGATCCTCGGCGTACTGGGCGCAAATGGCGCGGGCAAGTCCACTTTGCTGGCGACCCTGGCGGGTGAGCTGCGCGCAAGCTCCGGCCGCATCGAGTGGTGCGGACATGATCTGCAACAGCTGAAACCTGGCGCCCTGGCGCGGTGCCGCGCAGTGCTACCCCAGGCGTCGACGCTGGCCTTCGATCTGGAGGTGCGCGAAGTGGTGGCGGCAGGCGCTTACCCTTATGCCGAGATGACCCCGGCGGACGTGGCTGCGCTGGTTGAGCATGGCCTGGCGCTAGCCGATGCCAGCACTTATGCCGGACGCAGCTATTTGCAGCTTTCTGGCGGTGAACAGCAGCGGGTGCAGTTGGCGCGCGTATTGGCGCAAGTGCTGGCGCAGCGCCCCAGCACTGAACCACGTTTGTTATTACTGGACGAGCCCACCGCCAATCTTGATCCGCGCCACCAGCTCTTGCTGTTGCGCACGCTGCGACAAGTGGCAGCGGACCACAGCCTGGCCATCGTGATCGTATTACATGACGTCAACCTCGCCGCCAGCGCCTGCGACCAACTACTGCTGTTGGCGCAAGGCCGCGTCGCCGCTTATGGCGCGCCGCGCGCCACGCTAACACCCGACCACCTGCACGCCGTATACGACACGCCCGCCCGCGTCATGGAGCATCCAGACGGGGACGGGCGTTTATTGGTGCTGTTCAATCTGTAACTGCCGCAGTGCAGCCGCCTAACGCGGCTGAAAGCCTGCCTTGCCGGTACGCCAGAAGATAAAGGCGTATTGGTCGGCCAGCTCCTCATCGATCTGCATGCGGGTAGAGCCGATGCCATGACCCGCATCGATATTCACCTTGAGCAACACCGGATTATGCGAGGCCGTGGCGCGTTGCAAGGCCGCGGTCATTTTGGCCACTTCCCACGGCGACACGCGCGGGTCGTGCAGCCCCGTGGTCAGCAGCACCGACGGGTATTTGACGCCCATTTTGACGGCCTGAATGGAATCCATTTCCTTGAGCGCCAGAAATCCGTCATGGTCCTTGATGGTGCCGAATTCCGAAATATTTGGCGGGCCGTTGGGCGAGAACTCTGCACGCAAGGTATTGGAAGCCCCCACGTCCGACAGCACCACCGCAAACAGATCGGGCCGCTCGGTCAAGGCTCGCCCCACCGTAATCCCGCCTGCAGAGCCGCCCTCGATGGCAGATGCTGGCGATCGGTCCAGCCATCCTTGATCAGCTTTTCGCAGCAATCGATCAGATCGCGCCAGGTGTTGTGCTTGGTCAGCCCTTTGCCCGCTTGCCACCAGCGCTTGCCGTATTCACCTCCACCGCGCACACCCGCGGTTGCCATCACGCCGCCCTGCTCCAGAAACGCAATAAACCGCGTCGAGAAATACGGCTGACTAACCACCTGATACGAGCCGTAGGCATCGACCAGGGTCGGGTTCTTGCCCTCTTTTTTTCAGGCCTTTGCGCGCGATGATGGATAGCGGCACCTGAGTGCCATCACGCGCGGTGGCGAAGGTGTGGATTTCTTCGTACACACTCAGATCAATATTCGGCCGCGCGCAAATGCCGGTGTCGCTGGCCTTGTTGCTGGCCGGATCAAAATGGAACACGGCAAACGGCGTCAGCCAGCCCGACCCGAGCAACCACACGCCGTCCTCCGAGGTGGAAACGCCAGAGAACTGATCGAGCCTTCAAACGGCAGCGGCACAGCGGCACGGCCCCCGCTGGCGTCGATTTTTTGCAAGCTGTTATAGCCGCCATCCATCAAGGTCACATACAAGCCATCACGCGCGGCGGCGATGCTCTGGATGATGCTGGCGCTGGCTGCCTGTACCACGCGGGCCTGCGCCAGATCCGGCGTGGCAGCAGAAACCTTCAGAATCTGGCCATTGTCCGCGCCATGCGTACTGAGCAAATACAAATCGTCGCCCGCCTGCGCGATATTGGTAACGTCATCGGCCACGTCACAAATCTTGCGCCATTGCGGCTTGCCCGCCAGTACATCAGCCAGCCGGGCGGAGAACCAGGGGTTATTCGGGCGCACGCCACCGAGCGGACTGGCGATCACATACTCCGAGGTCACATCGGCCGCGACCGCAGGAAAATCTGCCGCTTCAAACTGGATTTCGGCGTACTGACCCTGGCTGAGGATGAGCTGATCTTTATCCGGATCGGTGCCGAGCTTGTGCAACCACGCCGCGCTATTCAGAAAGAAATCCTGATCGCCAGGTTTGGGCCCTTTAGCGAGGCGGTTATAAAAAAAACCTGAGCTATCTGGCAGCCACGACGGACTGGCGTATTCGGTGCGATCGATTTTTTTTCCGGCAACAATTTGCCGGTGTCCACCTGCAGAATTTGTGCCACCGAGTTTTCCGAACCCGCAGGCGACATGCCATACACCACCAGCTTGCCGTCGGGCGATGGCACCCACCAATCCAGCGAGACGTGCGAGCCTTCCAGTTTGATGACGGTCGGATCAAGCAACAATTTTTTTTCCGGTCCGCCAGCGGCATCGCGCACATACAGCTTGAAATTGTCGCCATTGCGCGGACGCTTGCTATAAAACACCCGGCCACCGCTGGGGTTGAGCGCCGAGATCGACTCTGCGCCCGACGACAAAGCATTCAAGCGCCGCCCGAGCGCCGCCCGACCGGGGATGGCATCGAGCACTTTGCGCGTGTACGCACCCTGCCCGCGCATAAACGGCTCCCACTCGGGATCGGCTGCGTTTTCCATCCAGCGGTAGTTGTCGGTGATCTGTTCGCCCCAGAGCGTTTCAGTCACTGGCTGCACGCGCGCGACCGGCGGCCGCCGTGGACCCGTAGCGGCCTCGGCCAGCCATGGATAAGCAGCGAGAACGGGGCTGCGCCCAACATTTTAAGAACATCGCGCCGTTGCCAGCTGATCGGGACATGCAGTGACTCCAGAGTAAATAAACGGATGCGGTCGGAATAAAGCAGCGCGCTATGGCTGCAAGGTGCAGCCGGTGCCAGTGACCAGATCTTTGGCAATTGCCAGCGGCGCCAGCAAACCCATGTCGCTATGCGCGCTTCCACACGAGGCGCGTTGCGCCTTGGCCATTTCTCTCGCCAGCGCACTGGGCTGCGCCGGTTTGGGCAAGGACAAATCGGGAAGCGTCGGCGCGCTGGCATCGGCACGGCGCAGGGTTTTACGCACACTGTCACGCAAGGCATCGATATTCAAAACCGGCGCTACTGGCTCGGCCGCGGGCACAGCGCGACCACATCCGGC
>BBFD01000278.1 GCA_001313065.1 Silvimonas sp. JCM 19000 | reverse complement strand
GCCTCAAGGTTGTGCCCATCCCTGGCGCCAGCGCGCTGACCAGCGCCTTGAGCGTGGCTGGCTTCACTTGTGCACACACATTGTTCTATGGCTTTTTGCCGCCCAAAACGCGCCAACGCCAGGACGCACTGGCGCCACTCCTCAACCTGCCCTACGCCACGGTGTTTTACGAAGCACCGCACCGCATCCTCGACACCATGGCCGATCTGGTCACCTGCTTTGGCGCCGACCGCACCGCCTTGCTGGCGCGTGAAATCACCAAAACTTTTGAAACACTCAAGCGCGGGCCGCTGTCCGCCTTGCAGAGCTGGACCGCCTCCGACAGCAATCAGCAACGCGGCGAATTTGTCATCGTCATCGACGCGGCCCCACCGGCACCGGCCGATGCCGAGAATGCACACGATGCGGTATTGCAACCTTTGTTGAGCCAATTGCCGGTGAAACAAGCCGTGGCGCTGGCCCAGAAAATTACCGGCGCCGCACGCAACGCCTTGTATGAACGGGCATTACAGCTAAAGGCCGAGGCGGCCGCAGACGCTGAAGACGCGGATGAAGAATGAAAAAAAAGCGCGCAGCAATGCAACTTGGCCTTGCCAAAGCGACGAAAGGTAACCGATAATCTCGCCTCCTTAGCCCGGGTGGCGGAATCGGTAGACGCAGCGGATTCAAAATCCGCCGCCGCAAGGTGTGGGGGTTCGAGTCCCCCCCCGGGCACCAGAATAACGGTGCATGTATAAGGAAGCAGCGCAAGCTGTATTGCAGATGCAATGCACCAATAAGAAAACCGGCCTGGAGCCGGTTTTTTTTACGTCTGCTCACTCTGCCCGCGGCGGGTGCGTGATTGTTTTGTTTTACCAAACAGTCTTGCTCAATCTGCCTGATTTATCCGCCCAATTTCCCCGCCTAAACTGCAATCCGTTAACTCTTTTCCCAGCCTGTTATACGGAGCGCACGAACATGACTCAGAAGATTGCAATTATCACTGGCGGCAGCCGCGGTTTGGGCAAGAATGCGGCTTTGCATCTGGCGCGCGATGGCGTGGATGCCATCATCACTTATCACAGCAATGCCGAAGCCGCGCAAAGCACGGTTAAAGAAATCGAAGCGCTGGGCCGTCGCGCGGTCGCGCTCAAACTGGACGCTGGCAATAGCGCGGAATTCGATGGCTTCGTCGCCCAGGTCAAGCAAGCGTTGGCCGATACCTGGCAAACCGATCGCTTTGATTTCCTCATCAATAACGCCGGCATCGGCATCAATAGCCCGATTGCAGAAACCACTGAGGAAACCTTCGATACGCTGATGAATATCCATCTGAAAGGCCCCTTCTTTATCACGCAGAAACTGCTGCCGGTCATCAAGGATGGCGGTCGGATCGTGATGATATCGAGCGGACTGTCGCGTTTTGCCTTCCCCGGCTATGGCGTCTATGGCGCGATGAAGGGCGGCGTTGAGGTATTGGCCCGCTATCTGGCCAAAGAACTGGGTAGCCGCAGGATTGCGGTCAATACCATTGCCCCGGGCGCGATCGAAACCGATTTCCGCGGCGGCGAAATTCGCGATAACAAACAGGCCAATGCGGCGGTTGCTGCGGCAACGGCCTTGGGCCGCGTGGGTTTGCCGGATGATATTGGCGGTGCAATTGCGGCCTTGCTCAGCGATGGCAGCGGCTGGATTAATGCGCAGCGCATTGAAGTATCCGGCGGCATGTTTATCTAAACGAATAGATTTGCGCTAAATACAACAGCCCGGCGGCCAAGCCGGGCTTTTTTATTTGGCGTGGCCCTGCCGCAACCACGGCGCGGTAAGCCCTTGCTGTTGCCACCACGCTTCCAGTCGCTGCCAAACCTGTTCCCGCTCTGCGGCGTTCAGCGTCGTCCAGTTGGCAACCTCAAGAAACGTGCGGCCGCAGCCACGGCAAACGTCATCGCCCAGACCGGTGGAACACATGGCAATGCAGGGGGAATCGGGGCGAGAAGACATACACAATCCGCAAGAACAATCGGGCCAGACTATCGAATGAGCAGCCGGATAGTCAAGCACGTACTGATCGGCGTTTTGCTTGCCGCCTGCAATCAAAGCGTCATTAACAATTAGCGCGATTGTCATCTGCCGGTTGCATGATGCGCAAAATCAACGCGCGGAAGCATGAGATGGCAGATAACCCTTTGAAATTCCGTAGCATCTGGATTTCCGACCTGCACCTGGGCACCTCGGGTTGCCAGGCGGAATATCTGCTCGATTTTCTCAAGAATACCGAAGCCGAATATCTCTACCTGGTCGGCGACATCATTGATGGCTGGGCGCTCAAGCGCTCCTGGTATTGGCAGCAAAGCCATAATGACGTCATCCAGAAAGTGCTGCGCAAAGCGCGCAAAGGCACCCACGTTATCTATATCCCGGGCAATCACGATGAAGCGCGCGCCAGTTTCTGGGGCTGATGTTTGGCGATATCCGCATTGAAGACGAAGTGGTGCACACCACCGCCGATGGTCGCCGCATGCTGGTGTTACATGGCGATCGCTTTGATGGGGTGGTGCAATGTGCGCGCTGGCTGGCAATTGTGGGCGACCGTCTCTATGGCATAACGCTCAAACTCAATTACTGGTTTAACCGCGCCCGCGCGTATGGGATTGGGCTATTGGTCTTTGTCGCAATACCTTAAACACAAGGTCAAAAAAGGCCGTTAACTTTGTCAGCAGTTTTGAGCAAGCGGTGGCATTGGAAGCCAAAACGCGCGGGCTGGATGGGGTGATTTGCGGCCATATCCATAAAGCCGAAATGCGCGAGATTGACGGCGTGTTGTATTGCAATGACGGCGATTGGGTCGAAAGTCTGACCGCCCTGGTCGAATTACCCAATGGCGAACTTAAAATCCTGACCTGGCAGACTTTTTTTTGCCGAGCAGGCCGCGCAAATCAATAGTTTGACCGTTGCCCCAACTGGCGCGGGTTTGCAGGAAATCACCGCATGAATATCCTGATTGTGACCGACGCATGGGAACCGCAAGTCAACGGGGTGGTGCGTACGCTGAAACAAACCCGGCTGGAATTACAAAAAAACTGGGACATAAAGTTGAATTGATCCAGCCGCAGCAATTCCGCACCATGCCTTGCCCGACTTATCCCGAGATACGCCTCGCTTTTATGCCTGGCAAAAAAAATTGCGGCGCATATCGAGCGTTTCAAACCTGATGCAATTCATATCGCCACCGAAGGCCCGCTTGGAATGGCGGCGCGCAAATACTGTATTAAAAAAACAATTTGCCGTTCACCACGGCTTATCATTCGCGGTTTCCGGAATACGTACATTTGCGCTTTGGTATTCCGCTTGCATGGACCTATCGTTGGCTGGCACGGTTTCATAACGCTGCCCGCGCCGTGATGGTGCCGACGCGGGTGGTGGTCGAGGATTTGCAATCGCATGGTTTTAATAATGTGGTGCTGTGGTCGCGCGGCGTGGATCTGGAGATTTTCCGGCCTGGCTCACGGGAACGCCTGCAAACGCGACGCCCCATTTTTTGTTTACGTCGGGCGTGTGGCGGTGGAGAAGAATGTCGAGGCGTTCTTGCAGCTCGACTTGCCCGGCTCGAAATGGGTATGTGGCGATGGCCCGGCCGCGGCCAGTCTGCGCGGCCGTTATAACGAATCAAATGGCGTGCATTGGCTGGGCGTGCTTAACCAGGGCGAACTGGCGCAGGTTTATAACAGCGCCGATGTGTTTGTGTTCCCATCGCGTACCGATACGTTTGGGCTGGTTTTGCTCGAGGCCATGGGCTGCGGCTGCCCGGTGGCGGCTTACCCGGTCACCGGCCCCATCGACGTGATCGGCCGCGACGGCCCCGGCGCGCTCAATCAGGATTTGCGCCAGGCTTGCCTGGAGGCGCTGCATATCGACCGCGCTGCGGTGCGCAAACATGCCGAGCAGTTCTCATGGGCGGCCGCCAGCCGCCAGTTCATGCAGCATCTGCATCCTTTCTCTGAAGCGGCGCAACGCGAATTACAGCTGGCAGTGCAAGCCGCCGCCGATTAAACGCGCATATGCCACGCCCAGCCCCCGCCTGCGGCCGCTGCTTGAAAAGGCCAGTTGGCTGCCTCACTTTGGTTTGATCCAGACCAACAGGCGCAGGCTGGCCTTTTTTATTGCCATGTTCGATTTCATCAAGAATCAGCGCCGCAAGCGCCATCTGGCGCGCAATCCCATCCCCGATCCAATCTGGCGCCAGGTGGTACAGCTGCCGTTGTTTATGGCTTGTCGCCAGAAGAACGCCAACGTTTGCGCGAGCAATCGGCCTGGTTTTTGCATGAAAAAAAATCGATTATTTGCGTTGATGGGCTGGAACTCAGCGACGCTGATCGCGTTTTGCTCGCGGCGCAAGCGGTCTTGCCCGTGCTGAATCTCGGCTTTGATGCGTATGACGACTGGCACGAGATCATTGTCTATCCCGGACAATTCTTGTCCCGCGACCGTTACACCGATCATTACGGCCTGGTGCACGAGTACGAACAAATCCTGGCCGGGCAGGCCCGCTCGGACGGGCCGGTTCTGTTGTCATGGCTAGACGTGTCACAATCCGCATGGCTCGACGGCTGGAATGTGGTCATCCACGAATTTGCGCACAAACTTGATATGCGCGACGGCGCGCCCAACGGCCGCCCGCCCTTGCATGCGGGCATGGATGCAGCGCAATGGAAGGCCGCGTTTTCGCGGGCGTTTTCGCATTTAAGCCGCTTGGCCCATACCGGCGAATACAGTCCGATCGATTTATATGCGGCCGAGAATCCGGCCGAATGCTTTGCCGTAATGAGCGAATACTTTTTTTTGAAACGCCGCATGCTATTGCGGAGCAATACCCCGAGGTTTATCAGCAATTGCGCCAGTTCTATCAGCAAGACCCGCTCGCCCGTTTGCCGCGCGTTCGTTATCGCCCCGCGTTTGAACCACTGGACCTTGGACCCGTCGCTTTTGATCCGCTGATCAATCCCGGCATCCTGCCCACACCCGCGCCTGGTGGTTGGGCATGAGCGTGCCGGTCGGTGTGCTAGCGGCGGCCGACGCCGAACTGCAAGCGCTGTGCGCGCAATACGGGCTGATCACCCTGGAGGCTGCCCCGGCTGAGGGCCAGTATCTGCTCTGGCTGGACGAGCAATTGCAGCTGGCGGAAGTTGGGTCAAAAGGCCGCGTCAGTGTTGATCTGGTAGCCGGTGCGCAAGCGCATCGGCGCAAATTTGGGGGCGGACGCGGGCAGCCGGTCGCCAAAGCGGTGGGTTTGAAGGGGGGCAATACGCCCAGCGTGCTCGACGCGACGGCCGGTCTGGGGCGGGATGCTTTTGTGCTGGCCAGTCTGGGCTGCGAGGTAACGCTGCTCGAACGCAATCCCGTTGTCTGCGCGCTATTGCAGGATGGCTTGCGCCGCGCGG
>BBFD01000277.1 GCA_001313065.1 Silvimonas sp. JCM 19000 | reverse complement strand
CGCTGGCCAGGCGCAAGGTCAGCCACAGCGGTTGTAGATCAATGCCAGTCAGCACGCCACGCCCATCTCATTGGCTTTGACCAGCCATTCAATGGCAACGCCGGCTTGCAGGCCCAGGCGTTCGACCGAGCCGGTGGTGACCACGGCGTGGATGGTCTGGTCGCCAAACGGAATGGCCACGCGGCTAAGCAAACGGCCGGGTTCGATGCTGGCGATCACGCCCGGCACGCGATTACGCAGGCTGATTTCACCGTGCAGATTTCGCGCGACGGCGACTTCGGTTTCTTTGAATTTCAGCGTGATGGCTGCGCCGGTCTGCAAGGGCGGGGCATCGCCCACCAGCATGGCAAAGAACGCATGGCCATGGGCGCTGGCGCTGATCAAGCAGACGCCGGGGTCGGTTTGCAGATCGGTCAACGTCGCGGCAATGCGGTTCACGCGGGCACCCTGTGGGGTTGGAAGCGGTTCGGGCTACACCGGCGCAATCACCAACCGGCGCATGCAAAAAAACCAGGCCCTGCCACGCCTGGCCACATGGGTGGCGCGGGCGCGTGCAGGGCACGCAATCAACGGCGACGCTGACCGCCAGGACGCTGACCGTTGTTCATCGGGGCCGAACCCGGAGCACGTTCGTCTTTGTGACGGAAGCTCACGCGGCCTTTGGTCAGATCGTACGGCGACATTTCTACGGTAACGCGATCACCCGCCAGTACGCGGATGCGGTTTTTCTGCATCTTGCCCGATGCATAGGCGGTGATTTCCACACCGTTATTCAGAACCACTTTAAAACGCGATTCCGGAAACACTTCAGCTACTACGCCTTCCATTTCGATCAGATCTTCTTTTGCCATTACAACTCCAGGTTAGGTTTTTACGGGCCAGCGCGGCAACGCTGTTTAACGTCGGCGCTGGCTTGCAACCGGGCGAAACCTTGAGTCTCGGCCGATTCAGGTGTCAGTGGTATGCGTGTGCAGCGGACCCGGCAGGCCGCGCGAAGACTGTCGCTGCGGCGAAAAGTGCCATGAATCCGGACGTTAAGACTCGAAATTATACACAACACTGCCCTTTAACGGGCTGTGTCGGTGCATGTGGTATCAGGGCCGGGGCCGCATTGAACCACGCCAGGGCCATGCCGCGCGTCAATTACAGGACGAACGGCCGCGCAGGCCGGCGCGGTGCCGGGCAATCAGACCGCGTTCTCATGCGCTTGCAGCACAAACCGCGCGCCGTTGTCACGGCCCAGATGGCGCACCAGATAGGGCATCACCTCGGCCAGGGTGTCTTTGAGGTTGTAGGGCGGATTAAGGATAAACATGCCGCTGCCATGCATGCCAAAGCCATCGGCCGAGGGTGTTTGCACCGTCAGCGTGGCTTCCAGCCATCCTTTGGCAGGCAATTTTTTTGAGCTGATCAGCCAGGCCCTGGCTTTCAGCGCGTTGCAATAACGGATACCACACCGCATAGGTGCCGGTGGCAAAGCGCTTCAGGCCTTCGCGCAGGCCATCCACCACGCGCTTGTAATCGCCTTTGTCTTCGTAGGGCGGGTCGATCAGCACCAGCGCGCGGCGCGGTGGCGGCGGCAACACGGCTTTAAGGCCGGCAAAGCCATCGCCCTGATCGATCTGCACGGCGCGCCGCCACGGTTGCATGGCCTGTTGCAATAGCGGGCCATCGCTGCTGTGCAGTTCGTACAAGCGCGCATGGTCTTGCGGCCGTAGCACGCGCATCGCGCAGGCGGGCGACCCCGGGTACAGCGTCAGCTTGCCATCGGGATTAAAGCTTTTGACCTGTTCGAGATAATCGGCCAGTGCCGGCGGCAGATCGCTGCGATCCCATAAGCGGCCGACCCCATCGGCAAATTCGGCCAGTCGCGTGGCATAGCCTTCGACCAGCGAATACATGCCAGCCCCGGCATGGGTATCCACATACCAATAGGCTTTGTCTTTCTGGTTGAGATAACGCAGCAGCGCAATCTGCACCGTGTGTTTGAGAACATCGGCGTGATTGCCGGCATGGAAGGCGTGGCGGTAGCTGAGCATGGTCGTAGGCGCAAAGAAACGCCGCCATTGTACGCGCCGGGCGGCCAGTCTCCTACCGCGCAACCCAGGCGCCTGCCTGGGTTGCGGGCGGCTTACGCGAGACTATGATTCAGAGCGTCCTCATCCGTCCGGGTGGGGCATTTCCATTTGTTGAAGATTGTGGTGACCATTTCAATGGCAGGCACGCGGCGAGGGGGCTGGATGCCGGATTCCCGCACCGCGCGTGCGTCTTTTACCCTGGTGTTTGGTCTGACGCTGCTGGCTTATGTGGCGCTGGGCATACTGGCACGCACGCTGGAAACCCGTCCCGGGCACTTGTCAGATATCTGGTGGCCGACGCGCTGGCCACCGCCGTGGCCTTGCGGCTGCCGCTGCGCCGTGCGTGGCAAGCGCTGGCCGCCGCGTTTTGTGGGCCACCGTGGTGGCTTTGCTGTATGCGTCTTCGCCGCTCGTGGGTGCGGTGTATGTGGGTGCCAGCGTGGTCGGTATTGCGCTGCCGGTGGCCTTGCTGCATTTCATGGTCGAAGACGCGGTTTATGTGCACGAGGTGAAGCGCTTTATCCAGACGCTGGGCACGGTCATGCTAGCGGGAGCTTTGCCCAGTGCGCTGATCGGTGCGGTGTGTTTTGCACTGGTGCGCGGCGATGATTTCGAGAGCGCGCTGCGGCACTGGTTTCTAAGCCGCTCAATAGGCATGTTGGGCGTGTTGCCGCTGGTGATGGCATCTGATCTACGCAGCCTGCTGACGCCGCGACTATGGCGCTTTAACCCGTCGCTCGGCCTGTTTCTGCTGGTTTCGCTCAGCGCAACGGCGCTGGCGCTGCAGTATTACGCCTATCCGTTTATTGTGATTTCCTTGCCGCTGACGCTGGCGGCGTTTCAGCTGGATCTGGCCGGGGTAGGCCTGCTTGGCCTGGCCAACACCATCTTGATGTCGACACTATCGGCGCGCTCGACCCACGCCGCGTGGGCGCAAGCGGGTGGGGGAGACCCGCAGATCCTGTCGCTCTCGATCGGGTTGGCGCTGGTGCCGCCGTTGTTGATCAGCGTGCTGGTATTTCAGCGCAATCACAAAGAACGCCAATATCGCGAAAGTGCCGAGCGCTTTGAAAACACCATGCGCTTTAGCGTGATCGGCATCGGCCTGGTCACGCGCCAGGGCCATATTCTGCAAGCCAATCAATCGTTGCAATCGATGCTGGGCTATACCGGCGCGCCGCCGGTGCATTTATCGATCTGGCAAATGGTGCATCACGAATCGCGGCTGGCTTTGCTGGAACTGGTCGAACAAGTCGCCAGCGGCCAGTTGCGCGGTGCCTCGCGCGAGCTGCAATACGAGCGCGGCGATGGGGTCACCGCCTGGGCCAACTGGTGCTGTCGGCGGTGCATGACGAGCATGGCGTGTTCAGTCATTTCATCGTGCAGACCATCGATATCGACAGCCGCAAACGTGTAGAGCTGGCGCTGGAAGACAGCGAGCGGCGCTGGAAATTTGCCTTGGAGAGCAGCGGCCAGGGCGTGGTGGATTGGGACATGCTGAGCGACCGGCTCTATTTTTTCGCCGGCCTGGCGCAATATGCTCGGCTACGGCTATGACGATCTGGCCGAAACCGAGGTCAGCTGGCGCAGTTGCATCCATGCGGATGATCTGCCGATCGTGATGGCCGAAATGATCGCGCATCAGCATGGCGTAACGCCGGAACTGGTCAGCGAGCATCGCTTGCGCTGCAAGGACCACAGCTACAAATGGGTGAGCCTGCGCGGCAAGGTTATTCTGCGTGGCCCCGGCGGCAGCCGTGGCGGATGATCCTGACTTATATCGATGTAACCCACTCGCACGAATCGCGCCTTGCCTTGCAACGCAGCGAAGCCATGCTGGCGCAAAGCTCCAAGCTGGCACGGCTGGGGGCGTGGGAAGTGGATCTGGCCAACAAGCAAGTGACGTGGTCAGAAGGCATGTTTTTGATTTTTGATATGCAGCCGGGCCGGGTGCCCGATGTCACCGAAAGCCTGGCGCTGTTTGCCGCCAGTTCGCGCGGCGAGATGGAAACCGCGCTGGCACAAGCCATCCAGACCGGTCGCGGCTGGAATATGGAAGTCGAAGTGGTCACTGCCCTCGGCCGCAGCGTGTGGATTCGTTCGCTGGGCCAGGCCGATATGGTGGATGGCAAGGCGGTGCGCTTGTGGGGGGTGATTCAGGACATCAGCGAAAGCAAAGCCATCGATTTGCTTAAAGGCCAGTTTGTGGCCACGGTGAGCCATGAACTGCGCACGCCGTTGACGTCGCTGCGTGGTGCATTGCGTCTGCTGCAAAACCTCGGCAAAGCCTCGCTGGCGCCGCCCTTGCAGGAAATGCTGACCGTGGCCGACCGCAACTGCGATCGGCTGATCATGCTGGTCAATGACATCCTCGATTTTGAAAAGCTCAACGCGGGCAAGCTGGAACTGAATATCGAATGCGTCGACATCGCCATGCTGGTGCGCCAGGCGGTCGAAACCAATCAGATGTATGCCACGCAGTTCAATGTGAGCTTTGACGTCGATCTACCCGCCGCGCCCATCTACGCCAGCGCCGACCCGGCGCGGCTGACCCAGGTGATGGCCAATCTGTTATCCAATGCGGCCAAGTTTTCGGCCACAGGCACTGAAGTGCAGGTGCGGATGCAGCCCGATGTGTTGCCTGATCAGAGCGAGCCCGGCTGGCGCATTTGCGTGACCGATCAGGCGCGGGCATACCGGAAGCGTTCCGCCATCGCATCTTCCAGCCGTTCTCGCAGGCCGATAGCTCGGATCAGCGACAAAAAAAGGCGGCACCGGGCTGGGCCTGGCGATTTCGCACAGCCTGGTGGCCGGCATGGGGGGCGAAATCGGCTTTGACAGCCCGCCCGGCGCCGGCGCCACCTTCTTTGTGCGGCTGGCCCCATGCCGGCGCGCCGCCACCGTCGTTTAAGCAGCGACGCGGCGGGCTGCTATCATGCTGGTTTTCCCTGACCTGCGCGCCCGTTATGGATCATCCTGCATACCTCGATCTCGCCCCGATTCCCCGCGTTAATGGCACCGTGACGCTGCCCGGTTCCAAAAGCATTTCCAATCGCATCCTGTTGCTGGCCGCACTGGCGCAAGGCCGCACCGAAATCAAAGGCCTGCTGGCCAGCGACGATATCGAACGCATGCTCGAAGCGCTGAGCGCGCTGGGCGTGGCGGTAACGCAAACCCCGGGCACGCGTGACTTTGTAGTCGATGGCGTGGCCGGCGTGTTTCCGGTTAAACAGGCCGATCTGTTCCTCGGCAATGCCGGCACCGCCTTCCGCCCACTGACTGCCGCGCTGGCACTGGCGGGGGGCAGCTACACCTTGTCGGGCGTGCCGCGCATGCACG
>BBFD01000276.1 GCA_001313065.1 Silvimonas sp. JCM 19000 | reverse complement strand
TCCGCTTACGCTGCCGCGCCCGCTCTGGCCCTCCAGCCGGAAGAAGCTGACGATGTCCTGCGCTTGGCCGCATGCGAACTCAGTTCTTCTGAGGTCGAGGTCAGTTCTTCGGCCGAGCTGGCGTTCACTTGCGTCACATTGGTCAACTGGCTAACCGCCATATTGATTTGCTCGATGCCTTGCGATTGCTCGGACGAGGCTGCGGCAATTTCCTGAACCAGATCGGCGGTGCGCTGGATTGACGGCAGCATTTGTTCCAGCAAATTGCCGGCCTGTTCGGCCTTGTCAACACTGTTGCCCGCCAGCTCTGAGATCTCCTGGGCCGCCACCTGGCTGCGTTCGGCCAGCTTGCGTACTTCGGCGGCGACCACGGCAAAGCCTTTGCCGTGCTCACCGGCGCGCGCCGCTTCGATGGCGGCGTTCAAAGCCAGCAGATTGGTCTGGTAAGCGATGTCATCGACGATGCTGATTTTCTTGGCAATTTCGCGCATGGCGGACACGGTATCGCGCACGGCCTTGCCGCCTTCGGTGGCGTGGCTGGACGACTGCCGCGCAATGCCTTCGGTCACGCGGGCGTTTTCGCTGTTTTGCGAGACGGTGGAGGTCAGCTCTTCCAGCGAAGCGCTGGTCTCTTCGATGCTGGCCGCTTGCTCGGACGCGGTTTGCGACAGCGACTGCGCCGACGCGGCCACTTCTTCGCTAAGCGAAGCCAGCGAGTCGGCCGACTGGTGCAGATCGGTCATGATATTGGCAAGGCGGCTGATGGTTTGCTGCAGGCTGTACAACATGCTGTTTTCATCGCCGGGGCGCAGCTGATACGGATGGCCAGATCACCATCGGCCAGCCGGCGCAAGGCTTCGACTGCGGCATCCGGCTCGCCGCCCACCTGGCGGGTAATGATGCGGGTGACCAACAAGCCCAGGCCGATCGCAACGATAAAGCCGATCACCATAATCGTATTGAGCATGACGGTGACTTGATGCACCACTTCCTGGCCACGCTCGTGTGCGTCCTTGCCATTCTTCTGGTTTTCTTCGTTCAGCGCGTTGATGACGCCCGCCACCTTGTCATATTGCGGACGGGTTTCGCTGCGGATGGTGGTGTAGGCCTCGTCCTTTTTTTGTTGTCGCGCAACAACTGGGCACTTTGTGCGCCGAGTTCAGATAGACCGGCCAGGCCGCATCAAACTGACCCAGCAGATCGCGCTCATGCGCGGTGGTCACGGTTTGCTTGTCGGCCTCGACCGCGACGGTGACTTTGCGTTCGGTATCAAGCATGCGTTGCAGTTGATTGCCGCGTTCGGTGGTGTCTGGCTCCAGCATGGCTACATACAGTCGCCGATAGTGTTCATCCAGCTGAAATTTGCTCTCACCAAACATCGCCACCGGCACCAGGTTGTCGTTGTAGGTTGAGTCCAGCATCGCGCCCAGCATCATGGAGCGATTAACCCCGACCACGCCGATCAGCACGGCAATCAGCGCCACAATCAAAAAAATGTAATGACCAGCTTGCTGGCCAGTTTGAGTTGCAAAAAAACCATTGCATGGTTTTTTTTCTCCTGGGCAGGCCGGGTTAGCGGCCGGGGTTGGGCAGAGTCGTTGTGCGGTCGTGAGTGGTGTGGTGGATCAGTTGTGCAACGTCAAGAATCAGTGCAACGCGGCCGTCACCCAGTATGGTGGAGCCGGCAATGACGCGGGCGTGGCGGAACAGTTGCCCCAGTGGCTTGATCACGGCCTGCACCTCGCCCAGTAGTTTGTCGACCACCAGCGGCGCGGGCCTGGCCGTACTGCACCACCACCAGGCTCTCGCGCGTGCCTTCCGGTGGGGCTGGCATTTCAAACAGCTGGCGCAGGCGGATAAAACTCAGCGGCTGGCCGCGCAAATTGACGATGTCGTGCAGGATGTCGTGGCTGCCAGATCGGCGCATTCGACCACCAGTTCCAGCGGGATTACAAACACCGATTCGCCCACCATGACCTGGAAGCCATCAATAATCGCCAGGGTCAGCGGCAGGCGGATGCGCAGGGTGGTGCCGTTGCCGGGGCGCGAGGTCAGTTCCACCTCGCCGCGTAATTCCTGGATATTGCGCTTGACCACATCCATGCCTACGCCGCGGCCAGACAGATTGGTTACTTTTTTCGGCGGTGGAAAAAAACCGGGCTCAAAAAAATCAGCTGCCAGATTTCTTCATCGCTCAATTGCGCATCGGCATGGATCAACCCGCGTTCCACCGCTTTGGCGCGGATGCGCTCGCGGTTCAGGCCACGGCCGTCATCGCGCACTTCCACCACGATGCTGCCGGACTCGTGATAGGCGTTCAGCCAGATGCTGCCGTGTGCCGGTTTGTCGGTCTGCTCGCGCTCGTCCGGCATTTCGATGCCGTGGTCGATGGCGTTGCGCACCACGTGCATCAGCGGATCGGTCAGCTTGTCGACCATGCTTTTATCCAGCTCGGCATCGCCGCCGTGCACATGCAGTTCTATCTTTTTTTGCCCAGTTCTTTGGAGACATCGCGCACCACGCGCGGAAAGCGATCAAAGATTTCCTTGATCTGCACCATGCGCAAATCCAGCGCGCTGTCGCGGATGCTCTCGACCAGTGTGCCCAGATGCGCCGTGGTTTCCAGCATGGCCAGATCGGCGCTGCGGCTGGCCAGCAAACGCGTGGCGGCGCCCGCAATCACCAGCTCGCCCACCAGGGTAATCAGCTGGTCCAGCTTGCCCGCTTCGACCTTGATAAATTTCTGCTCGGCGCCTTTTTTTTTCTTGCGCCTGCTTTTGCGTGGCCAGCGCGGCGGCCACGACCGGCGCATGCACACGTGCTGTTCCACCAGCAGGGTTCCTAACGGCTGCCCGGCCCCCTCATTGGCCTGCAGTGCCAGGATCTCGGTCAGCTCAGCCTGGGTAATCGACCCGCAGGCCAGCAGGATCTCGCCCAGGCGGCGCGGCGATTCGGGCAGATTGCGGATCAGCTCGATGTAATCCTGCACGCGTGAGCGCGGCGGCAGGATGCGGATGGTGCTTTCGTCGCGCACAAAATCGAACACGCCTTCGATGGTGGCTTTGTCGGCGTCACTGGCAAATTCAATCTCGAAGCCCAGATAGCACAGCTCCGCATCCATCTCGCTGGCGGCGGGCAGCTGTCGGTGAGGGTGTAGATATAAACGATCTCGCCCATGCGCCCGAGGTAGCGCAAGAACGACAGCGTCCATGCCGTTGCGCAATACATCGCTACCAAAGCGCAAGGACAGATGCCAATAGTGGTTGCCGACATTAAGCGCATCGCCATCGCGCTCCAGCGGGTCAGCCTGAACGCTGGCCGCCACGCCCATGCTGGCGTGCGGATGCCCCAGATAGTCGTTGAGCTGGTCGAGCAGGCTGGCGCGTTCGGTCGGATCGGGGTCGGTGTCTTCGCTGCCGTTTTCCACGGCGTCGATCAGCTGGCCGATATAGTCGCGGCAATCCAGCAACAACGTAACCAGCCTGTCGTCGATCAACAGTTCACCGGCGCGCACGCGGTCGAGCACGCTCTCGCTAGTGTGGGTAAACGCCACGATGCTGTCCAGACCAAACAATCCGGCCGAACCCTTGATGGTGTGGGCCGCGCGGAACGCGGCATTGACGGCATCATTGATGTCGCCACCGGCCTCCACCTGCAGCAAGGCGTTTTCCATTGCGTCGAGCAATTCGCGTGCTTCTTCAATCAACGTGCCACGCGCTTCTTGCAAATCCATGGCCGACCTCCGCTCAAGGGCGCGTAAAGATCATGGGGTCGCCAAAATGGCCCCCCAGATTGCATAGCTCAAACACTTCCAGCACCGGCTTGCTGTGATTGACAAAGCTGATCGGCTTTTGCTGGCGAGCGGCTTCCTGCTTGAGCATCAACAACAACTGCACACCAGCGGTATCGATTTCTTCCACTTGCGCCAGGTCGACCGTAATGGCTTCGAGCGCGCTTAATTCAGCCAGCAATTGTGGCTTGAGCTGGTCGGCCTGATAGATATTGAATTCACCTTCAATATGTAGCGTGCCGCTGGCGTCGAGATGTTCGCTGCGTAAAGGCATGGCGGCCCCCGGGGGGTGACGTTAGGGCAGGATCAGCTTGGCGACCGCATCCAGCAAAATGGGCGGCTGAAACGGCTTGACCACCCAGCGCGCACGCCAGCGGCTTTGCCTTCCATTTTTTTTGCTCTCTTCGGCTTCGGTGGTCAGCATGATCACCGGCGTGAACTTGTAGGCGGGCAATTGCTTGGCCGCCTTGACGAAACTGATGCCATCCATATTCGGCATATTGACGTCCGAGATAATCAGATTGAGCTTGCGCCCATCCAGTTTGCTCAGCGCGTCTTTGCCGTCCACCGCTTCGACGACGGTGTAACCGGCTTGCTTGAGGGCAATGCCCACCACCTGCCGCAGGCTGGCGGAATCGTCCACGATCAAAATCGTTTTGCTCATGCGGGCTCCTTTGGGCGGGTCGGGCCTGCCTGGTCTTGTTGCCGAGTCAGAAAAAAGTAACTGAAGAAGCCGGGCTGCAGCCGCAGCGCTCTGACCGTCGCCACCGTGGGCGGCTTTTTTTGTTCGAGCGTGGTGTAGGTGCGTTGCAGTTCATCCAGCCAGCGCGCGGTGTCGGGTGCGGTGGCGTCATGGCCGTTGCGCTGCAATTTGCTGATGTCGTTACCGACATGATCAAGAATCTGATGCACCCGATCCTGGAACTGCAGATTGACCAGCACATCGGAAATCTCGCGTTCAACTTCGTGGCCGTCCTGTTCCAGCCGTTGCAGGTTTTCATTCAGCGTTTGCGTGGTTTCTTCAAAACGCGCTATCACCTGGCGGATGATGCCTTCGGCCCCGCCGATCATCTTGCTTTCTTCGCTGGAAAAGCGTTGCGTCATGTTTTGGGTGTTCTGCATGGCGGCATTAACCAGTTGCACTTTTTTTTCGCTGATGCGCTTGCCGGTTTCTCCCGACAGCGTCGACAGCTTGCGCACTTCATCGGCCACCACGGCAAAACCGCGACCCGATTCGCCCGCCCGCGCCGCTTCAATGGCGGCATTCAGCGCCAACAGATTGGTTTGTTGCGCGATGGTGGCAACGTCGGTGGCCATGCGTTGCAATTCGTCGGTATAACTGGCCAGGCCGTTCACTTCGGCCAATAAAGATTCGCGCGCGGCAATCGCATGATTCAGCGAATCAATAATCCCGGATAAATCGCGTTCGGATTCCTGAATGGTCTGGTGGATATTCTGCGCACCGGCCGTGCCCGAGCGCGCTAGCGTGTCGGACAATTGCTGATTGATATTGGAGAAACGCAGCACCAGATTGTTGGCGGCATCGCCCATTTGCGTTTGCGCCAATTGCACGTGCTTGCCCCATAACGGTAATACCGCGCTGAGAAACTGCGGCCAGCCGCCGCCGGTGTGCAGCGGCTCGGCG
>BBFD01000275.1 GCA_001313065.1 Silvimonas sp. JCM 19000 | reverse complement strand
CCGGCCCCGGCCGCGACCGAAGCCGGCGCCACGCCGGTGCCCGACGAGAAAAATCCAGACAAGGGTCCGGGTTTTACCGTGGCCTACAACACCGAATCGCGCAACCGCAGTTTCGAGTTACACAGCAGCGACGAACCGGTGCCGATTGAAGGCAAAGTCGACAAGAAAGAGGCCGAATACACCGTCGCCAAACTGGTGTTGCCGCCGCAAAAAAGGCCCCGATGCGCTGGCGTTTTACAAAACGCCGTATCGGCCGCTGAAGACCACGTTTGAATGGGATGGCGCCAAGCCCCGGCCCGCCGACAAGTTCAAGATTGCGCGCGACCCCACCGCCACCTTGCAGAAAAACTGGCTGGGCAAGTTTAACTACAAGGCGGGCAAAGACGCCGACAAGCGCTGGAATGAAGTGGGCGGCAAAAAAGAATTTTCCGGAAATCCCCACCGGCCCCACCTGCCAGGTCGACCATATTCAGGAACTGCAGGTGAACGGCGACAACAGCGCGCAAAACCTGCAATTGCTGGATGCGCTGGACAACGGGTCCAGCGGCAGCCTGATCTGGCAGCAGATTTCCACGCTGGCGAATATGGCGCTGGAAGACGCCACCGCCACGCTGGGCAAAAAAAAGAACAAGCCCAAGCTGGTGACGCTGCATTTTCAGAGTGTGGATATGCAGGGCGCGCCCACCAAAGGTCTGTGTTACGACTTGGGCAAACGCTTTGCCGACCCCAGCATCACCAAAGAAAGCGGCGCGGCCACCATCGATTTCGACATGCTGGTGTTGGGCAATGTGGTCAAGCTCAAGCTGCCGGGCACCGCGGACAAAATCGTGCCGTTTACCGGCGTGAACGCCGGGGCCGCCAATGTGCTGAAAGGCCTGACGCTGGTGTCGATTGAGCGCGATCTGAAAGGCAAGGGCGGCGATCGCATCCACGCCAGCATCGATGCCGAAAAAATTCCGCATGAAAAAGGGCAAACCGGGCGGTGACTTCACCATGAAGTTGGGGCCGCAGCGCGATCTATTGCTGCCCAAAAACCTGTTAGGCCAGCCGTTTACTTATGAATATGTCGGCATGAGCCCGGCAAGTTAACCAGCCTGAGTATCGATGGTGACGGCATCAAGGCCGAGGGCACGCTCAAGCCCAGTCTGCCCTTGTTGCCCGAGCTGAAAGTAGCCATCGACAGCACCGGTTTTAAAGTCACCAGCGCGCTGGACCCGGCCAAGCTGAAGCCGCCGTTCCCCGGCGTAAAAGTGACCGAGGCATCGTTGTCGGTCTTGCTGGCGCCCGAATTCCGCCCCGAAGGCAATCTGGCGTTTGCCTTTGGCGGCGCCAAAACCGTGGCGGACCTGAAGCTGAAAGCCACCGCCGACGCCAATGGCCTGGTGCTGCGTGGCGATCTGTTTGTGTATGTGCCGGGCCTGGACAGCACCAAGGGCGAAGTCACTTACCAGGGCGGCGAGTGGAGCGGCGGCGTCAAGATTGAAACCGCGCAAATGGCCGGCAAGATTCCGTGGGTGCAGAGCGGCATGATCAATGTCGCATTGGCCAAGGCAAGATCGGCGCCACCGGCGAAGTGCAACTCAAGCTACCGGGCGACAATCCGGCCACGCTGACCGTCAGTTACACCAACGAAAAAATGGTTGTTTAAAGGCCAGGGCCGCTTTGATACCAAAAACAAATTCCTCGACCCGGTCGACGCCATGCTCAGCTACGACGGCGAGGCGTTTCTGGTCCATGGCAAAACCGGCGTTAAATTCAAAGGTTTCCATGGCACGGTCGATGCCTGGTACAAAAAGAAGGGCACCGAAGAAAGTTTCTGGGGCACGGGCGAGATCGATATCAGCAAAGGCCGCGCCACCGGCAAGCTCAAGATCGACCTCAACCCCAATGGCAAAGTCAGCGGCAAGGGCACGCTTAAATATGTGATCCAGGAAGCCAAAGACGGCAAGCAAGGCATGGTGGCCGACGCCAGCGTGACCATGGATCAGAACCAGAAAATCACCTTTGAAGGCGATCTGACGTTTCCGGATATCACGCTGTTCAAGCGCTTTCCCGAGAAAGAAGAACCGCACGAAATCTTTGCCGCGTCGGGCAGTTTTCCGGTGCCGGGCGCGTCGATCGGGCCGATCGGGCTCAAGTTCAAGCTGTACGGCAGCATTGGCTATTACTACTACGTCGGGCCCGGGGTGCTCACCGGCATCAAGCGTCGGTGAAGTTTGATCCGTTTGAAGACAACCCCGATTTCAGCTTCAGCATGCGCGCCAAAGCGGTGATTCCAGCCGGCGGTGGCATTACCGGCGTGCTGGGTGCGGATGCGGTACTGGATGTGTTGATCGGCGAGGTGGGCGGGGGTATCTCGGTGCACGCCAGCGCCGGGCTGGAAGGCAAAGCCGAACTGGCCAGCGAGATCGCCTATACCAAGGATCGCTTTAGCGTGGATGCCAGCGGTTATATCGGCGGCGGGCTGATTCTGGCGGCGTCCTTGCATGCCCATCTATATGCCGAAGCGGGCGTCAGCATCTTCAAGGTGCGTACCGAAAAAAGACTGGGAATTGGCGAGCACCAAGCTGGATACCGGTTTGAGTCTGGGCGTGCGCATGCCGCTGCATTACGACAGCGTGGATGGTTTCCGCATGCCCAAACTGTCCGACATCAAACGCGAGCCAGCCGAACTCAATATCGACACCACCGACCTGATCGGCCGCCTGTTGGGCAAGACCACACCGAAAGAGGTCGAGAAATGACCACCAGCATCAACCCCAAAGTCCTGAAGGGCGGCCTGATCTTGATCGACCCGGAAAGCGGCGCGGTGCAGCGCGTGATTGCGCTGCAATACAACCCCGATTTGCTGACGCGCACGCTGGTACCGCAATCGGTGGGCGGCACCGCCACGCTGGCGGAACCGCTGCGGCTGAAAGGCCCGCCGATCGAGACCATCAAGCTGGATGCCGAGATCGATGCCACCGACCAGCTGGAGTTTCCCGACCAGCATCGCACGGTGCTGCAAGTGGCATCCACCCGCAACTGGCGGCGCTGGAAACCATTGTTTACCCCGACAGCGGCGCGCTGATCCGCAACAACCAGATGGCCAACGCCGGCACGCTGGAGATTGTGCCGGTGCAAGCGCCGCTGCCCTTGTTTGTGTGGAGCAAATCGCGTGTGGTGCCGGTGCGCATTACGGATTTCTCGATTATCGAAGAGGCATTTGACGTCAACCTCAACCCCATCCGCGCGCGCGTCAATCTGGGCATGCGTGTGCTCAATATCAACGACCTGGGCTTTGGCGACAAAGGCGGTCACGTGTTTATGGTGTACCAGCAAAGCCGCGAACAACTGGCGCGCAAGGCATCGAGCGCCAGCTTGTCCAGCCTGGGTCTTAGCAGTCTGTTTTAAGGGATAACCCCGTCATGGCCACCACCGACCGCTTTCCCGCCAACAGCCGCTACGCCAATAGCGAAACCAGCCAGTTGCCGCAGGCCGACGGCCACAATCTGGTGTACCTGAAACGCCGCTTTGTGCCTGACCCGGACCAGTATGTGACGTTGCAGCTGTACCGCGTGGTCGAAGGTGACCGCATCGACCGTATGGCCGCGGCGGTGCTGGGTGACCCGCTGCAGTTCTGGCGCATGCTCGATGCCAATGGCTGCCTGCAAGCGGGCGAGCTGGAAGAAATCGGCCGCCGCATCCGTCTGACCTTGCCGCAAGGCATACCGGGCTATCCCAATCTGGGGGGATGTAATGCTCAAGGGCATCCACCTGACTTTGCTGGTCGGGCCAGCCATTCCCATCCCGGTGCCCAAGGTGATGATGGATATGTTGCTCAACGTCACCGTTACCTCGGCGGCGGGCGCGCGCAGCGGCTTTCAGCTGAGCTTTGCGCTGGAAAACAATTCGCCGCTGCACACGCTGCTGATTCTGAGCGGCGGGCGCGTGCCGTGGTTGCGGGTGATGATTCTGATCACGCTCAACAGCATGCCCACCGTGATCATGGACGGCATGATCACCAAGCAGGAAGTAACCGGCAGCAACGAGCCCGGCCAGAGCACGCTGACCATTACCGGTGAGGATTTGTCGGTAGCGATGGACCAGCAAGTGTTCAGCGGCTTGCCCTATCCGGCGCTGCCGGTGGAGGCGCGGATTGCACTGATCGTGGCCAAGTACGCGGTGCTGGGCATGGTGCCGCTGGTGATTCCGCAAATCTTTAGCGACGTGCCGATTCCGGTGGACAAGATTCCAGTGCATGAGGCACCGACCTGGCTTATATCCAGCGCCTGGCCAAGGACGCGGGCTATGTGTTCTATGTAGATTGCGGCCCGGCGCCGGGCATGAACATTGCGTACTGGGGGCCGGAAATCAAACTGGGCTTGCCGCAACCGGCGCTTAACCTGGGCATGGATGCGGCCACCAATGTGGAGAATATTTCCTTTGCCATCGACAACACCAAGTCGACGCTGCCGATTGTGTTTATCCAGAACCAGATCACCAAATTCCCCATCCCGTTGCCCATCCCCGATATCAGCCTGATCAACCCGCCGCTGGGGCTGCTGGCGCCGCTGCCCAAGTCGATTACCTTGCTGAATGAAACCGCCAAGTTATCGCCGATGCAGGCGCTGTCTAAAGGCTTGGCCGCTGCGGCAAACAGTGCGGATGTGGTGACTGCCTCGGGTTCTCTGGATGTGTTGCGCTACGGCAATGTGTTGAAGGCACGCGAGCTGGTGGGCGTGCGCGGCGCGGGGCCGGCGTTTGATGGCATGTATTACGTGAAGAACGTCAGCAGCACCATCAAGCAAGGCGAGTTCAAACAGAAATTTACGCTGACGCGCAACGGGCTGATTTCGACGCTACCGAGGGTTCCTGTATGAGCGAGGGCAAGTATTACGGCAAGTATCGCGGCGTGGTGTTGAACAACATCGACCCGATGCAGACGGGGCGGATTCAGGTGCAGGTGCCCGATGTGCTGGGCGTGGGTATTTCAAGCTGGGCCATGCCGTGTGTGCCGTTTGCCGGTATCCAGAGCGGCATCTACACGGTGCCGCAAGTGGGCTCGGGCGTGTGGGTGGAGTTTGAGCAGGGCGACCATGATTACCCGATCTGGGTGGGCGGCTTCTGGGGCAGCGCGGCCGAGGTGCCGGCGTTGGCGCTGGCGGGGCTGCCGGTATCACCGAGCATCGTGCTGCAGACGGGCAGCCAGAACACCTTGATGTTGTCGGATTTGCCGGGGCCGACCGGGGGGATTTTGTTGAAGAGCACGACGGGGGCGCTGATTTCGATTACCGAGATTGGCATCACGATCAGTAATGGGCAGGGGGCGACGATTATGTTGACGGGGCCGATGGTGAGTATCAATCAGGGGGCGTTGACGGTGGTGTAGGTGGGGGCGGGATGGGGTGGGGGTGTTTAGCCTGCGGCGCATGTTTTGATGTTCGGCTGGTGCCGAACAAACCTTTTACCGCTT
>BBFD01000274.1 GCA_001313065.1 Silvimonas sp. JCM 19000 | reverse complement strand
ACAAGGTACAATCACCGCTTTCCCGCCGTGCCCCCATGCTGCCTTTATGTCCCCCCTTGAACAGTTAGAACACGTCTTCGGCTACCGCGCGTTTCGCGGCATGCAGGGCGAGATCGTGCAGCATCTAACCGATGGGGGCGATGCGCTGGTGCTGATGCCCACCGGGGGCGGCAAATCGTTGTGTTATCAGATTCCGGCACTGTGCCGGCCCGGTTGCGCCGTGGTGGTTTCGCCGCTGATTGCACTGATGCAGGATCAGGTTGATACCCTCAAAGAACTCGGCGTCGCCGCAGCCTTTCTGAATTCCACCCTCGATAGCGAACAAGCCCGCGCAGTCGAACGTGCCTTTGTTAACGGCGAACTCAAACTGCTGTATGTGGCACCCGAGCGTCTGGTTACCGCGTGGTTCAAGAACCTGCTGGCACGCGCGCAGATTTCGCTGTTTGCCATTGACGAAGCGCATTGCGTCTCGCAATGGGGCCATGATTTCCGCCCGGAATATCTAGGCCTGTCGGTACTGGCCGATGAATTTCCTGGCGTGCCGCGCATTGCGCTGACCGCCACCGCCGACCACGCCACGCGCGGCGAAATTGTCACGCGTTTGCGCCTGGAAACCGCGCGCCAGTTTGTCACCAGTTTTGACCGCCCTAACCTGCGCTACGCCATCGTCGAAAAGAAAAAAACGCGCGCGATCAGCTGCTGACGTTTTGCGGCGCGAGCACGAAGGCGATGCCGGCATCGTGTACTGCATGTCGCGCAAAAAAAAGGTGGAAGACACGGCCAACTGGCTGCGCGAAAAAAAGAAATCCGCGCCCTGCCCTACCATGCGGGTCTGGATGCCGCCACGCGCACCAAACACCAGCAGCTGTTTTTGCGCGAAGAAGGCATCGTCATGGTGGCCACCATCGCGTTTGGCATGGGCATCGACAAGCCTGACGTACGCTTTGTGGCGCATCTGGATTTGCCCAAATCCATCGAAAACTATTATCAGGAAACCGGCCGCGCTGGCCGCGACGGCCTGCCAGCCAGCGCTGGATGGCGTACGGGCTTAATGACGTGATCATGCTTACCGGCATGATCGAGCAAGGCAATAGCGAAGACACCCAGAAGCAACTGGAGCGGCGCAAGCTCGACGCCATGCTGGGCCTGTGCGAAACCACCACCTGCCGTCGCGTTACTTTGTTGGGCTATTTCGGCGAGCAGATCCAGCCTTGTGGCAATTGCGATAACTGCCTGAACCCGCCTGCGCTCACCGATATGACCGAGGCCGCGCAAAAAAAGCCCTGTCATGCGTGTTTCGCACTGGCAACCGTTTTGGTGTGGGCCATCTGATTGACGTGCTGCAAGGCAAGGTCAACGCCAAAGTGCAGGACTGGAAACACGATCAGCTTTCCACTTTCGGCATCGGCAAAGACGTAGACGAAAGCACCTGGCGCGCATCTACCGCCAGTTGCTGGCGCAAGGCGCGCTGCAAGTCAGCGCCGATGGCTTTGGCGGCTTGTCGCTCACCGACCAGGCGCGGCCGTTTTTTTGCGCGGTGAAGCGCAACTGCAGTTGCGCGCCCGCACCGAAAAATTCCGCGTCAAAGAAAAAAGACCGCACCGAATTCCTCGAACCCGAAGACAAGATGTTGTGGGCCGCGCTGCGGCGGCGGCGCAAAGAGCTGGCCGACGAGCAGAACGTGCCGGCCTATGTGATCTTTGGCGACGCCACGCTCAAAGAAATGGTGCGCTTGCGCCCGGCTGATCATTACGAGATGGCACGGATCTCGGGCGTAGGCGATCGCAAGCTTGAAAAAATACGGCGATGATTTCCTCGCCGTCATCGCCAATCAGACCACCGCATAAACCCCATGACTGCCGCTGACCCGACGGGTTATACCTTCCAGCCCATAGGCTTTCTGCAAACGCCGTTTGCCGACAAATTCGGCATTCCGCGCCAGCCCACCCTCGCCCCGCATGCCACCGGCGTGCTCAAGCTGTTGCCGCCCTACGATCGCGCTGAAGCGGTGCGCGGGCTGGAAGAATTCAGCCATGTCTGGCTGACTTTTGTGTTCCACCAGACCGCTGGCCAATGGAGCCCGACCGTGCGCCCGCCGCGCCTGGGCGGCAATCAGCGCATCGGCGTGTTTGCCTGCCGTTCCCCGTTCCGCCCGAATCCGCTGGGCTTGTCGCTGGTGCAATTGCAGTCGGTGCAGACCGACGCGGGCGTCGTGCTGACGTTCAGTGGCGTTGATCTGGTCGACGGCACGCCCATTCTCGATATCAAGCCGTATATTCCGTACGTCGAAAGCCAACCGGATGCGCGCAGTGGCTTTGTGTCGGGTGAACCGGCGCGTTTGCAGGTGGTCTTTAGCCAGCTGGCCGAGCAACAGTGCCACCAGCTGCAACAGCAATATCCGCAATTACGCGCACTGATCGTCGACGTGCTGACGCAAGACCCGCGTCCGGCCTATGCCGATGATCCGGCGCGACTTTATGGCATCCGCCTGTACACGCTGGATGTCAAATGGCGCTGCGACGGCCAAAGTGCCTTTGTTGAATCTCTGGACTCGTTATGACCTTGTTTGCCCCGCGCCTGTGGTGCGCGCCTTTGCTATTGGCCGCCCTGCTGGCCGCCTGTACCACCGCTAAAACCCCTGTCACGCCTCCGCCGCAGGCAACCGTCGCCCCGCCCATCAAAATCCGTATCGGCCTGGCCCTGGGTGGCGGCGCAGCCAAAGGCTTTGCCCATATCGGCGTGATCAAGATGCTCGAAGTCAACGGCTTTACGCCCGATGTGGTGGCTGGCACCAGCGCGGGCAGCGTGGTGGGCAGCCTGTACGCCAGCGGCATGGGGCCGTATGACTTGCAGACCAGTTCGTTTGCGCTGGATGAAGGCGCCATCCGCGATGTCAGCCTGCTATCCGGCGGCCTGGTCAAAGGCCAGAAACTGCAGGATTACGTCAATCAACTGGTCAAGGGCCGCACGCTGGACAAGCTGAACAAGCCCTTCGCCGCCGTCGCCACCGAACTGGAAACCGGCAAGCGCACGGTGTTTGTGCGTGGCAATACCGGAATGGCGGTACGGGCCTCCAGCAGCATTCCGGGCGTGTTCGAGCCGGTGGTAATCAATGGCAAACACTATGTGGACGGCGGCGTGGTCAGCCCGGTGCCGGTTGATGCCGCGCGTGAGCTCGGCGCTGATGTGGTCATCGCGGTCGATATCTCGGCCAAAGCCAACGGCAAAGCGCCCGGCGGCATGGTCAATATCGTCACCCAATCGATCGCCATCATGGGCCAGACCCTAGGCCAGCAAGAAATGACGCGCGCCGACGTCATCATCCGCCCCAATGTCGGCAAGATCGGCCCGACCGATTTTGATCAGAAGAACATCGCCATCATGGAAGGCGAGCGTGCCGCCTTGGCTGCTTTGCCGGAAATCCGCAAAGCCATCGAAGCCAAACGCGTTGAATTACTGAAGAAACAGCAAGCCAGCAAGCCCTGACGCAGCTGGCGCCCGCAAGCCGCGCGGCTTGCAGCGCGCTGGCTTTGCCCGTACATTAGCGGCCACATAGAACGGCCGTTCTCAATATGGACTTTGCGCAACTCACTCCGGCGGTATCCTCGCGGCTGGCCAAACTGGGCCTGCTGCGTCCGTTCGACCTGGTGTTGCATCTGCCGCTGCGTTATGAAGACGAAACGCAGCTGGTGCCCATCCGCGACGCCCTGTTTGGCGCGCCCTCGCTGGTTGAAGGCGAAGTGCTCAGTTGCGATGTGCAATTCCGCCCGCGCCGCCAGCTGGTAGCGCGCGTGGCCGATGACAGCGGCAAGCTGATTGTGCGGCTGATCCACTTTTATCCCAGCCAGGCCAAGCAACTGGCCGTGGGCAACCGCGTGCGTTTGTATGGTGAAATCCGCCACGGCTTTTGGGGCGACGAAATGGTCCATCCCAAGATCAAAACCGTGGGCGAGAACAACAGCCTGAGCGAGGCGCTCAGCCCGGTGTACCCCACCACCGCGGGGATGGCGCAGCATCAGATCGCCAAGCTGATCCATCAGGCGCTGGCTGCCAGCGACTTGCGCGATACCCTCCCCCCCCGAAATCCTCGAACCGCTGGGCCTGCCTGCGTTTGCCCCCAGCGTTAAACTGCTGCACGCCCCCACGCCAGATATTCCGAATATCCAGCTGACCGAGCGCACGCATCCGGCGTGGCAGCGCCTCAAGTTTGATGAGTTGCTGGCGCAGCAGCTCAGCCTGCGCATGGCACGCGCGGTACGGCGCGAAAAAAAACGCGCCGCAGATCGCCCCCAAAGGCGAACTGGCGCGCAAGTTGCTGGCCAGTTTGCCCTTCGGCCTGACCGGCGCGCAGCAACGCGTGCTGCTCGAAATTGAACACGACCTGGCACAGCCACATCCGATGCAGCGCTTGCTGCAAGGCGATGTGGGCGCAGGCAAGACCATTGTTGCCGCCTTGGCGGCCTGCCATGCCATCGAGGCCGGTTACCAGTGGCCTTGCTGGCCCCGACCGAAATTCTGGCCGAGCAGCACTATCGCAAACTGGCGACGTGGCTGGAGCCGCTGAATATCCGGGTGGCGTGGCTGGCGGGCAGTCTTAAAGCCAAGGCCAAACGCGCCGCGCTGGAAGACGCCGCGCTCGGTACTGCGCCCTTGATTGTCGGCACACACGCGCTGTTTCAGAGCCAGGTGGAGTTTGCCAACCTGGGCCTCGCCATCGTGGATGAGCAACATCGCTTTGGCGTCGCGCAGCGACTGGCATTACGCGAAAAAAAAGGCAATGGCCCGCATCAACTGATGATGTCGGCCACGCCGATTCCGCGCACGCTGGCGATGAGCTTCTACGCCGATCTGGACGTCAGCGTCATCGACGAACTGCCGCCGGGCCGTACGCCGATTGTGACCAAGCTGATTTCGGATGCGCGCCGCGATGAAGTCACCGAGCGCATCGCCGCCAAGGTAGAAGAAGGCCGCCAGGTGTATTGGGTGTGCCCGCTGATCGAGGAATCCGAAGCGCTGCAATTGCAGACCGCGGTCGATACCCACGCGCAACTGACCGAAGAATTGAATGGTATTGCCGTGGGCCTGATCCATGGCCGCATGAAGCCGGATGAAAAGCCGCCGTGATGGATGGCTTTATCAAGAATGAAATCCAGGTGTTGGTGGCCACCACCGTGATTGAAGTGGGCGTGGATGTGCCCAATGCCAGCCTGATGGTGATCGAGCACGCCGAGCGCATGGGCCTGGCGCAATTGCACCAGTTGCGTGGCCGCGTCGGCCGTGGCGCGCACGCGTCTTTGTGCGTGTTGCTGTACAGCACGCCGCTGGGCGACCTGGCCAAATCACGCCTGCGGGTGATTTACGAGAACACCGACGGCTTTGAAATTGCGCGCCAGGACATGGAGTTGCGTGGCCCCGGCGAACTGGCCGGCGTGCGCCAATCGGGCGTGCCGATGCTGCGCTTTGCGGATCTGGAAAAAAAAGACGCCGATCTGCTCGACGTGG
>BBFD01000273.1 GCA_001313065.1 Silvimonas sp. JCM 19000 | reverse complement strand
CACGCGGCTGGCGGCGCGTTTGATGCAGACACCGCATGCGCTGGTCACGCTGGTTGATGCCGACCGGCAGATTTTCAAAGCGCGGCATGATTGCGATCTGACCGGGTCGGAACGTGCCATTTCGTTTTGCGGCCACGCCATCGTGCAAGACCAGCCGCTGGTGGTGACCGACGCCCTGCTCGATCCGCGCTTTTCTGATAACCCGCTGGTGCTCGGCCCGCCTTCCATCCGCTTCTACGCCGGGGTACCGCTCTATACGCTGGAGCGTTACGCCATCGGCACGCTATGCGTATTCGATACCGAACCGCATATTCCGGATGCCGCCAGCCTGGACGCGCTGACTGATCTGGCGCGCTTGCTGCAGCAATCGATCAATCTGCGCGAACTGGAATTGCGCAAGACGGTGCAGCACAGCGACGTCCTCAAGCAAGTGCAGGATGAAGTGGTGCGGCGGCAAAAAACGCCTGGCCGATACGCTGGAGACCGCACTCGAAGCCTTTATCGGCACCGCGCAGGATGGCCGCATTCTGGCGTGGAACCACGCGGCAACCGAGCTCACTGGCTGGAGCGCGGACGAAGTCAGAGGCAAACGCTATCAAGATATCTTGCTGATTCCGGAAGACCGTCTGGCCGCCGCCAGCGCGCGCGATGAATTTATTCGCGAGGGCCGCAGCAGCCGGTCCGCGCGGCGCGAAACCGAAGTCTTGCGCAAAGACGGCAGCCGCATCGCAGTCGAAATGACGGTCAACCCCATCGCCGATGGCGGCGACATTTTGTTCAACCTGTTCATGCACGACATCTCGGCGCGCAAGCATGCTGAAAACGCCCTGCGCGAAAGCCGCGAAGAGCTGCAGACCATTGCCGACAATCTGCCCGTGCTGATCGGCTATATCGACGCGGATTACCGCGTCGGCTACGTCAACGCCATCTGGAAAGACTGGTTTGGCAAATCGCCCGCCGAAGTAAATGGTCGCCCGCTAGACCAGGCCATCGGCCCCGAACTATGGGCGCGCGCCCGGCCCTTGCTGGATAAAGGGCTGCAGGGGCTGAAACTGGCGTTTGAATCCACTGTGCCCATCCTGCACGGTGAACGCACGCTGCGCCTGACAGTGATTCCGGATGACGACCACCAGGGCAATACGCGCGGCGTGTACATGATGATCATCGACATCAGTGACCGCAAACGGCTGGAAGAACGCCTGCAGCGCGAGGCGCTGGAAGACCCGCTTACCGGCCTGCCCAACCGCCGCGCCATCCTGCGGCGCATCGAAGAAGCTGCGTGCGGCAAAGCCGTCATCCCAGCCCGGTGGCGCTGTTTTTTCTGGATCTGGATGGCTTTAAAGGCGTCAACGACCGCTTTGGCCACGACGCTGGCGACGAAGTGCTGCGCGAATTTGCCCGCCGCCTGCGCGAAGCCGTGCGCGCCAATGACACCGTGGCGCGGCTGGCCGGCGATGAGTTCACCGTCTTGCTGGAAGACCTGCACGACGAGCATGATGCCGCCCAGGTGGCCAGCAAGATTGTCGGCGTGATGCGCGCGCCGTTTCTGTTGCATGGCGAAGTACTGCACCTGTCGACCAGCATCGGCATTGCCATGCGTATGCCGCACCAACCGGCCAATCCTGGCGCATTGATCGATGCGGCAGATGCCGCCATGTATGCGGTCAAACGCGCCGGCAAAAAAAACAACTACGGCTTTGCTGCGGAAGGCGATAGCTAGAACACGGACACAAGCATGCGGATTGGTTTGATCTCTGACACTCACAACTTGCTGCGGGCCGAAGCGCTGGCGTGGCTGGCCGGGTGTGACCATTTGATCCACGCGGGCGATATCGGCAGCGCCCAGATTCTGGACACCCTGCGCACCCTGGCGCCGCTGACCGTGGTGCGCGGCAATAACGATATGGCGGCGTGGGCGGATACGATCGCCCCGCAAGCAACGGTCGAACTGGGCGGCGTCAGCTTTCTGGCCGTGCACGACAGCGCCGACGTGCCGCGCCCACTACCCGCGGACATCCGCGTGGTGGTCACTGGGCACTCGCACAAGCCGCTGATTCGTGACGCGGGCGGCGTGCTGTTCGTTAATCCCGGCAGCGCCGGGCCGCGCCGGTTTTCGTTGCCGATTTCCGCAGGCGAGGTGCGGATCAGCCACGGCCGGCTCACCGTGCGGACATGGGATCTGATCGCCAACCAGCCCCTGGCCGAACACCCCATTCCATAGGCTGGGCCACGACCCACCACCCCAAGCCGCCAGGCAGAACATCGTCGCCATGCTGTTCTGCGCCGCCGCTTTAAAAAAAAGTGGGTCACGACCCATACCCGCGCTTACTGGCGCATGGTCTTCAGATAGCTATCGCGTGAGGCCACGGCGGTATTGGTGAAGTCAGTAAACACGCCATCCACCCCCAGTTGAAAGAACTTCTGATATTCCGCATCCGGACTGCCTGATACGAGCCAGCCAGATATTTCGCTTCATTGCGGAAGGTAAACACATGCACAAACAAGCCCGCCGCGTGCGCATCCTTGATCAGCGAGGTGGCCGGTTGCGCGCTGGCTTGCGTGGTTGAGCCGGTAAAGGGCGTGCCGTCGGCGTTGCTGTCGCCTGGCCACGGCGTAATCTTCAACGGCACGATCATTGGCTTCCACGGACCGATGCCGTCGGCGTAGGTCTTGATCTCGGCCAGACCTGCCGGGGTGAGCATGGCATCAAACCAGCGCGGATCGCCTGCAATCGTCCAGTCGTAGGGGCGGCTATCGGTGATCTCGTTGTACACCACGCTGCCGTCTTTCAGGTTGACGTCCCACGCATCAATCAGCTGCACCACCCGCGTGTTCAAGCCGTGGCTGCGCATGTATTTGAGGCTGCCGGGTTCAAAGCTTTGCACAAAGACCGCAGCAGTTTTGCTGTTGAGATTGTTGTCGTTCAGGATCTTGATCAGCGCGTCTTCCAGCGGATGGCTACCCGCCACGCCGCAGCCATTGGCGATGGCTTGCTCATTATTCCAGGTCGGGTTTTTTGGTCTCGGGATAAACCGCAATCGGGCGGCCGTATTGCGCGCTTTTGGCCTTGGCGATGTTGATGATTTCCTGAAAAGTCAGTACCGGATACAGGCCGTTGTACTGGCTGGGGCGCTCGCTGGCGGCATCGTAAGTGGTGCCACCAATCAGCTTGAGTTCGGCCGCGGTAAAGTCGGTAATCGACCAGTCATTGGTGTGGTCTTCGCCATCCACAATCAGTGACTTGAGCACAGATTTCGGGTCATTCGGGTCGGTCAGATCCACCAGATATTGCGCGGGCCCACTGGTTGGCGTGGTCGGCCAGCTCACATTGACCAGGCGGCCAGGCACCGTGCGTTTGCGCGCCGCAAAATCCGCGTTGGTGGCAGCGACCGCGGCGATATTGGTGTTGTCGCTCAGCCACGGATTGTGGCGTGCCACCAGCACACAGTCTTTGCTCAGGTGCAGATCTTCTTCCAGCGCGTCGGCGCCATCATCGGCCGCCAGTTCGTACGACGGTTGGGTTTCTTCCGGGCGCAGGCCAGGCAAACCGCGATGGCCTATGACCATGGGCTTTTGCCCGTCCAGCGTGGGCAGCGTGGCGGAATCGTTGCCTTCGCCGCAGGCGGCAAGCAAGGCGGCGGACAGGCAGGCAGACAACAGCGCCAGGCGGCGCAAGTGCGGGTAGGTCATCGAGTCGCTCCAGATGCGTTTTTTTAATGGCGCAGTCATTGAGCAACAGTTTCATGACAGTTTGACGATACGGCGCGTTACAACCGTGCTGCAGTACCGATGCAATCGGCCCATCGATATAAGGCGTTTCTGCAGGCGTTGCGGGCCTCAGGCCAGATCGGGTGGGCCTTCCGGTGGCCAGTAGCGGGTCTGGATTTCCGCCATCACCCGGTCTGTTCGATCTTGAGCAGCAGCGCCAGAAAATCCGGCCGACTTTGCGCCAGATGTTTACGCGCACCGGTCCACTTCGACAGGATGGCCGCCATGATATCGAGCGCATTCAGTTGGGCGCCGCCCAGCCACGGCGCGTCCGGCGTGGGCTGATAGAACATATCGGCAAAGGCATCCCATAAAAATCCGGCGCGCGCTTGCGTGCCTTTGCGGATGCGGGCGATATCGTCTGCCGTGGCGTTATCGCACCAGCGTTCGGGATAATCATTGATGCCGGTGGCGGCGTAGTTATTCGCGGCCATATACACCAGGCCGCGCAGGGTGCGCGCCCGCGCGGCGGCGGCTTGCGGCAGCAACTGGCTGTCGGGGTGGCGTAATCCAAGTTCGATCAGGATGGCGGCGCTTTCGGACATCACGGTGCCATCCGGCAAGACCAGTGTGGGTATCTGTACCAGCGGATTCAGTCGGGCCAGTTCGTCACGGCCCGGACCCGCATCCCACGAGGCGGCGTCAACATTGCGATATTCCACGCCGATGATTTCAAGCGCTGCAGCGACCACCGCCGCGCCAGAACCGGTTGTGCCGTACAGGGTATACATCAACGCCTCCTCACTCTTGCCGGGGCGCTGCGCTTTATTTGCGGCTCAGCACCCAGGTGACCAGTTGCCTGGCTTCATCCTCGGTCACCGGGTTTGCCGGCATCGGCACCGGGCCCCAATCGCCCTGGCTGCCATTACGTACCCGGCCCGCCAGATAGGCCAATGCGTCTTTGCGACCTTTGTATCGAGCCGCAACATCTTTATAGGCCGGGCCGACCACCTTGTGGTCAACGGCATGACAGGCCAGGCAGTTTTTTTGGCTTGCGCCAGCGCCTCCGGGTCCGCTGCCACAGCGGGGGTGGCGACCAGGCCAGCCAGCAGCAGCAAGGGCAGTAAGCGACGATTCATTTTGATAATCCTTTTTTTGAGTGTGGGCCGGTGCGGTGGCCGGGATGGTTTAAAATGGCCGCGCACGCACCCTGACCGACATCCCATCGTCATACTTTGATCTGGATCATTACCGCTCGTTATGGATACCTTTCCGCTGTTTCTCAATCTGCAAAAACAACACGCGCTGGTCGTCGGCGGCGGTGAAGTGGCTTTGCGCAAATGTCGTCTGCTATTGAGCGCGGGCGCCACTGTGCAGGTGGTGGCCCCCACCCTGGTGGCCGAACTGGCGCAATGGGCAGCCGATGGGCAAGTGACATGGTTGGCGCGGGATTATCAAACAGCCGATGTGATTGGACAGCGGGTAGTCATTGCCGCCACCGATGACACCCCGGTCAACGAGCAGGTGTTCACCGACTGCGAAGCGCGCGGCATTCTGGTCAATGTGGTCGACAATCCGGCGCTGTGCCGGTTTATCGTGCCGGCGTTGATCGACCGCTCGCCCTTGCAGATTGCCATTTCCACCGGCGGCCGCGCCCCGGTGCTGGCGCGCTTGATCCGCACCCGCCTCGAAGCGCTGTTACCGCAAGGCTATGGCACGCTGGCGCGCCTGGCCGGTGATTTGCGTGACGCGGTCAAAGCCCGCTTTGGCGACAACGAACGTGCGCGGCGGCGCTTTTGG
>BBFD01000272.1 GCA_001313065.1 Silvimonas sp. JCM 19000 | reverse complement strand
CCCCCCGGTTTCAAAACATGCGCCGCAGGCTAAAGCGTTTAAAAGCTCTATCCCCCACCTCCCCCCGCAAAAAAAATCACCGCGCGTAACTCTCCGTCGGCACAATCACCAACCCCGCCCGCTGCCCTACCGCCACGTCCGGATTCGGAAAAAAAATAATCCGCGCCCCTGCCTCTTCCACCGTCCACGTATGCTCGCCATCACGGGCCAGCGGCTGGCCCTGGATCAGCGGGGTAAAGTTGTCGGTTTTGGCGTCGATAAACAGCTCGAACGCCTCGCTGCGCTTGATGATTTCGCGCGAGACGCGGAACACCTGCATCGAGGCCGGGGCGCTGTCGTCCATCGGCACCTCGCCACCGATCAAGGCGCGCAGATGCGCTTCCATCTGGCTCAGATCCAGCGCGGCATTCTGGCCAAACGGCGCGGCGCGGCCCAGTTCGACGGTGAAGGCGGTGGCGCCGCAATGGCGCGAAGAGAAATACGAAAACGTCGGTGCCGTACTGGTCTGCAACAGCACGGCCGCAACGCCACCGCGCGCCAGCCGCGCCACCGCAGCAGGCTGAAAGTGTTGCCCCTCGTTCGGCCGCGGGTAAATGGCAAATTTCTCGATCTGCGAGCCATGAATGGCCGTGTGCAAGTCGTAATGCAGACGCGGTTTATCATCCTGAATGGCACGGCTGAAAAAAAAGCGCATCAGATGCATCTCCAGCATGGTCGCGCGACGGCTTTCGTCGTCGTCGCTGGCTTCCGGAATGCGACAGAACAAGCGGTTCATATCCTGCTGCACAAAGCGCGTGCCCGCGCGTAGGGCCGCGACATTGCCCAACACAAACATCACCCGTGCACGCGGCTTGAGTTCGCCGCTGAGCAAAGCGGCGATCAAGCGCTCAACCAGCTCGACCGGTGCGGTTTCATTGCCGTGCACGCCGCATGAGATCACCAGATGCAGTGGGCTGGATTGTGGGTCACGCGGGCCAAAGCGGATGACGCCTTCGTCCATGATCTGCACATTGGCGCCATGGGGCAGGTAGAACGGCAGGCCCAGCGTGGTTTTGCCGGCCAGCGTTGCGGCCAGAAACGATCCCTGGAACATCGGTGTCATCCTTTATCAAGTAACGAAGCGGCTTGCGCCGCTCCGGATTAATCTGCGTTTGCGCCCGCCTCAGGCGCCAGCCAACTGAAACGGATAGATTGATCCCGTTTGCAGAATGCCGGTCAGCTCATCCAGCGCGGTACGCACTTCAATCAGCAATTGCGGGTCGGCCAGATCAGCTTCACTCAGGCGGTCGCGATAATGCCGGTCTACCCAGCATTCAGCCGGGCAAATTGGGCATCGTTCATCCAGCAGGCCGGGTTGACCGCAGCCGCTTCTGCCTCGTTCAGCGCCACGCGCAAACGCAGGCAGGCCGGCCCACCCCCGTTTTGCATGCTTTGCTTGAGGTCAAATACCAGCAGTTCATTGATCGGGCCGCCGTCATGAATCATCTGCTGCAACCAGGCCCAGACCGCTGGGGTGTTCTGGCATTCCTGCGGCACCACCAGCTTCATGCGGCCATTCGGGCCAGCCAGCAACTGGCTGTTGAATACGTACGATTTGACCGCATCCGCCACCGACACCGCGTGGTGGGCACTTCCACCACGCGCAACGGTGCGCCCAGGTGTTGCTGCAATTCAGCATAGACGCCCGCTTGATTGACGAAAGCCTGCTCATGACAAAACAGCACATCCAGATTGCCGACCGCAATCACGTCATTGTGGAAAACGCCCGCGTCGATCACGGATGGCGATTGCTGCGCATACACCACGCGTTCGGCGCTCAGCCATGCAGCGCGCCACGGCGGCGCTGGCTTCCAGCGTCTGGCGGGCCGGATAACGTTGCGGTTCTTGCGTGCCGCCCCACTGCTGGCGGCCGTAGACAAAAAAACTCCACCCCGGGCGCGCCATATTCGGTGGCAAAGCGGGTGTGGTTGGCCGCGCCTCGTCGCCCATGGCCGGATGCATGGGCAAGGCAGCATGGTGGGCAAAGTGGGCGTCGTGCTTGAACACCGCGCGCAAAGTGCGGCTGGTTTGTTCGTGTTCGATGGCGCGGTGGAATTTGTTTTGCAGATTGGCCACGGTGAAATGCACTTTGCCATCACGCGTATCGGCTGACGGGCTCACGGTGGCGGCATTGGCGGTCCACATGCTTGAGGCCGACGACACATTGGCCAGCAACTGCGGCGCGCTGCGGGCTGCTGCCGCCACCACCTCGGCATCGCTACCGCCAAATCCGAGCGCGCGCAGCACCTCAACCGCCGGGCGTTCTTGCGGCGGCAAAATGCCTGGTGATAGCCCATATCGGCCAGCGCCTTCATCTTGGCCAGACCCTGTCTGGCGGCCTGCTGCGGATTGGCGGCCTTGTTGGCATTGCTGGTCGAGGCGACATTGCCAAAGGAATGGCCACCGTAGTGATGAGTCGGCCCGACCAGGCCGTCAAAATTGGCTTCAAAAGCGCGCATCAATCAATCCCGAATCCAGAAAATCACAAACAAATCAGAGGGTCATACCCGGCGGCAACTGGCCTGGCAGCGTAAGGGCATTACTTTCCAGCGACGCCACCGGCCATGCACAGTAATCGGCGGCATACCAGGCGCTGGGGCGGTGATTGCCCGAGGCGCCAACACCACCAAATGGCGCGGCACTGGAGGCCCCGGTCAGCGGCTTGTTCCAGTTGACGATGCCGGCACGGCTTTCCAGCCAGAAGGTGCGATATTGCGCCTCGTCGTCGCTGAGCAAACCGGCAGCCAGGCCATAACGGGTGCGGTTAGCCAGCGTGATGGCTTCAGCAAAATCGCTGTAGCGCTGCACTTGCAGCAACGGGCCAAAGTATTCGTCATCGGGCAGATGCGCCACATGGGTCACATCAAGAATGCCGGGCGACAGCAGCGCCGTGCCTTCGACCAGGCGACGCATGGTCAGGACACTGGAAGCGCCCATGGCATGCAGTTCGGTTTGCGCCTTCAGCAATTGCTCGGCCGCCTGCAGCGAAATCACCGCGCCCATAAACGGCTGCGGCTCGGCATCCCAGCTGCCCACCGTCAGATTGCGCGTTACTTCGCTCAAGCGATCAATAAACGCATCGCCCCACGCTCCTTGCGGCACCAGCAGTCGGCGCGCACAGGTACAGCGCTGGCCCGCCGACACAAAAGCCGATTGCACCACGTGATGTAGCGCGGCGTTGACGTCGGCCACCTCGGCCACAATCAGCGGATTGTTGCCGCCCATTTCCAGCGCCAGCATCTTGTCGGGCTGGCCGGCAAACTGGCGATGCAGGTGGTAGCCGGTGGTGGCGCTGCCGGTAAACAACAGGCCATCGATGCCCGCATGTTTTGACAAGGCAATTCCGGTGTCGCGGCCGCCTTGCAACAGATTGAGCACGCCTGCGGGCAAACCTGCGGCCAGCCACAGTTCGGCGGTCTTTTGCGCCACCAGTGGCGCCAGCTCGGACGGCTTGAACACCACGCAATTGCCTGCGATCAGCGCGGGCACGATATGGCCGTTGGGCAAATGGCCCGGAAAGTTATACGGCCCGAACACCGCCAGCACACCATGCGGCCGATGGCGCAACACGGCCTGCGCATCGCTGCGGGGCTTGCTTGCTACCGGTACGTTCATCCAGCGCGCGGATCGAGATATCCACTTTGTTGATCATGCTGGTGACTTCGGTCAGGGCTTCCCAGCGCGGCTTGCCGGTTTCCTGGCCTATGGTCTCGGCCAGCATGGCCTGATTGGTTTTGAGCAGTTCAGCAAAATTACGCGCCACCGCCAGCCGCGCTTCCGGCTCTTGCCGCGCCCAGCTTTTGAAGGCCGCGCGCGCATTGGCCACGGCGGCATCCACTTCGGCGGCGTTGGCGGCATGGCCGTCCCAGACGGTTTCTTGTGTGACCGGATTACGCGATTGCCAGCGTTCGCCGCTACCGGCGCGCCACTCCCCATTAATCATCAGCATGGATCCAGGCTCCGAAGGGTTGGGTGCTCATTGAATAGCAAAGCCGCCGCGCCACCTTGTGAGTACGCGGCGAATCAAATATGTGGCAAACAGATTACCGCGTGCCTGATCAAGCCGAAAGCGGCACCGCACGCACTACGTCGCCGTCTTCTACTTCCAGCCGCGCCAGCACCGCAGCGGTCAGCGGCAGGCTGTCTTCCAGCGGGCGGGTTTGCGCCAGCGCGCATTTAAAGCTGCCCAGCTTGCGATTGCTGACCAACCAGGGCACGCCGCCTTTGGGTTCGGCGTTAACGGCCAGCGCCTGGTACAGGCGGCTGTCGCGGATGGCACGGATGTCTTTGAGCGGCGATTCCAGACTGGGGCCGGCGTCAAAGATGTCGACATAGCCGGAATATCTAAAGCCCTCGCCTTCCAGCAATTTGCGCGCCGGACGGGTGCCGGGGTGGACTTCGCCGATGGCGGCCTGGGCTTCTTCCGATAACAGACAGGTATAAATCGGATAGCTGGGCATTAATTCAGCAATAAAAGATTTATCGCCGACATAAGACAGAAAATCCGCGCGGGCAAAATCCATTTTGAAGAAATGTCGGCCCAGGCTTTCCCAGAATGGCGAGCGGCCATTTTCATCGGATACCCCGCGCATTTCAGCAATCACGCGCTCGGAGAATCGCTCGGGAAATTCCGCCATAAACAAAAAAGCGGCAGCGCGATAACAAACTGCCATTACCGTCTTTGCGCCAATCCGGCAGCAAAAAACAAAGAGCACAATTCCGACGCGCCGGTCAGGTCCGAATTTAAAAAACAGCGTGGTCAGCTGTTTATAAATTTCCAGTTCCCGCGAGGCATGCACGGCCAGGCCGACGCGATAGTTGTACCAGGTGTCATGCATGCCGATGGCGGCTTCGATGCCCGAGGTGCCCACCAGCGCGCCGGTGGTTTCGTCTTCGAGCACAAAAAAAAGTAGCTGGCATCGGCTGATCCGGACTGCTTCTACCGATTGCGTGCTGGCGGCGATGCGCGCAGCCAGCCGTTGCGGGTCAGCCGACAGCGTGGTGACGCCCACGCCCGCTGCTTGCGCCAGCGCCATCAAACCATCCAGATCAGAGTCTTGCAAAAAGCGTATACGCATGAATTTTCCTTTGCCCGCAGGGTAATGCACGGTTACAGCAAGCAACCATTCGGTAAACCACTAACCGATTGCAATAAAACGCCCGAATCTTTGGTAGATCTTACAAATAAGGTAACAAATTGCGCAGTTCAATCAGCGATTTGTTTTAACTCCGGGGCGATGCTTGCGTTCGTAAGCGGCCTCATCTAGAAAGAAAATGACTTATGACAAGAGGATAAGTCGTGAAAACCAGCTCCCCGGTTTATTGGTTACTGTTTATCGCTTTTGCCGTAGTGAATACGATTGCACTGGCCTGGCTGGCCACCCTGTGGTGGTACGGCTGATCGCCGGCATCGTGCTTGGCATTGCCGTGCTGCTCCTGGCGCGCAGCGTACCGCAAACGACCG